>OMIK01000074.1 GCA_900299075.1 Chlorobi bacterium Chlorobi_1 | reverse complement strand
GCGGTCTTCATCCTCTCCAAGGCGGCGCCCGTGGTCCATCCGGTCAAGGGGAGCATGAACCTCAAGGGGGCCTCCGACCTGCTCGAAGCGGTCACGGCGATCGCCGTCCGGCACCCGGTCCAGGAGCGCGAACTCGAAGGCGCCCTGCTCGAATGCTTCCCGGGAGACCCCGGCGCGGTGCGCCGGGCGATGGACTCGATGCTCGCCTCCGGCCGTTTCGAGAAGCTCCTGCAGGGCAGCGAACTCTACTGGGTTTTCAAAAGCTGAATTTCCTGCAAGCCCTTACCATTTCATCATCGGCAAGGGGTCGAAAGGATCGCTCCCGAGCCTTGCCATGGCCAGTTCGGCCAGCCGTCCATGGAAACTGCAGTTCGGGAAGCGCTCCCGCACCTCCCTGACGAACTCCCGCCCAAGCCCGAACCGTATCGTGCCGAGCGAAAGATCCACGAGGTCGGCCCTCCTGAAGGGCTCGACGAGCCAGTCGGGGCGGCTCCTGTAGGGGGTGATCTTGTGATGCTCGTCGATCATGGCCACGATTTCCTCAACCCATTGGCCCCTTCCCGTTGCAGCCAGATGCGCACGGGCCAGCCTGATCGAGTGCGGCAGGTAGTCGAAGGTCCGGTCGGTCCAGATGCCGAGGTCGTGGTACACCGCCGCTATGGCGATCTTTTCAACGCTCTCCGGTGCGTTCCCGCCCAGGCGGACGCCGAAGGTGAAGACCCTGAAGACGTGGTTGCGGTAAGCCTCGAAATCACGCCCGAGCGGACTGCGCCAGGGTTCGATAAGTTCGGCTGGGCGGTGCGGCCAGCGCTCGGCATCGGTGCCATCGGGCAGTATGGGGATCATGGGGGAACCTCATGTTGGTTGTTCAAAAGCTGAATCCCGCCTGGGCATAGATGCCATATCCGCCAGTCAGCCTGCCGGAGTCGAGGCCCCTGGCGACGGCGATATGCGCGCTGTAACGGGTCTCGAAGGCGGCGACCCAGAGCCCCCCGCCGAGACCCGTATGCCACTGCGAGGAGTTCTCGCCATCAAGGAATACCCTGCCCGTATCGACGAAAAGGAGCGGACCGTAGAGGAGCGGGACGATGAGCTTGGCCCGTCCGGCGAAGAGGCGCAGTTCGGTGTTCGCATACACCGATGCGTCGCCGGAGAAGCGGTTGCGGTCATAGCCCCGGATCGAGTTGCTGCCGCCGACGTTGGCTGCCTCGAAGAAGGGGTACGGGCCCCAGTTCTTCTGTCCCCCCACCCTGAATGCGAGCCTGGAATAGCCGGGATCGTCCAGCGGGAGGTAGCTGCGGACATCACCGTTCAGCTTCCCGAAAGCCGAGCTGTTGCCGAGCCGCTCCGGGTAATACCTTCCGACGATATCGATCGCAACGCCGCTCAGCGAGGCTGTCCCGCCGCCACGATCGGCTTCTTCGGGTTCAGCGGCCCTTGAGAAGAGCGCCAGTCTCCTGCCACCCCTCCTCGAATCATAATGGAAGCCGGCCAGCAGGCTGTTCGTGAAGTCGACCCTCCCGCCGACGATACGCCCCTGGTCGAGTTCGAAAAACGAGTCCGCCGCCGGATGGGTGGTGATCCATTTCGCCTCGATGCCCGCCTCCAGGAACCAGGCATGGCTGGACCGGGGGGGATACCTGACCGAGCCGAGGAGGGTGGTCACGTTCGAGCGTGTTTCGAAGTCCTCCTCGTCCATACCTGGGGCCACGGGATGGGTTTCATTCCCGAGGCCGTAGTGGCTGATGTTGTCGAACGTGCTGGTTGCCGCCCCGAGGTGCAGGCTCGCGTTGCTGAAAAGCGTCGCGATGTCGCCAGCTGCGCCGAAACGGTAACGGAACCCCTTGCCGAAGGCGACGGCTCCGTTGAGTTCGCCGTGGTAACGGTAGGGATCGTGGTCGAAACCGTACTCCTCGAACTGCAGCCCCCAGCCGGCCATGGCCGCGTAATCCGACGAGAAGTTGAGCTGTGCGGTCGAGAGCCCGGCGGTGAATGCCGTGCCGGAGTCGGGGCGGTCCGGGTTGCCCGGCCGGGGTGGTGCCGTTACGGTCCCGGGCCCGGCGTCGATGGCCGACCCCGCACCGGCGTCATAGATGAAGTTTACCTTCCTGCCGCGGCGCTGTGCTTGCTGCCCGTTGCTGCCGGCAAGCTCTTCGAAGCGGATAGCGCTGCCGTTGCCGATGAGGCGGACAACGATCGATTCGGTGACGGCCGGTCCGTCGACCACCACATCATCATAGCCGCCGTTCAGGTGGATCCTGACCTCCTCGGTTTCGCACGGGACGAAGGTGCGCCTGAAGCCCGGTTCCGGTTTGCCGTCGGATGCCCCTTTCCGGGAGATCGAGATCTCGATGTTGCCGACGGGAGCGCGATGGACGGCAACCAGCTCCGGCTTTGCCGAGGCCTGGATCTCCACCACTTTCGATGTTAGCCGGTAGAGCTCCAGCGAGGCTTCGGCAAGGTGGTCCCTGCGGGACCTGAGCGCCTTCTCGATCCGTTCGCCTTCAAGGGCGTACATGGCCGGAGGCATGCGCCGGACGGCGTCGGCGATCACGCCGTCGCTCAGCCTTGCCTGCAGCTCCCGGGTCACGGCCATCCAGGCCGGCCGGTCGAGCCAGGCGAGGAGCCGATGGTCGAGGCTGCTGGCAGAGGCGCACAGGGAGCTGATCGAGGGGTAGGCGGCTTCGAATTCCTGCAGATGGGGCGTCAACGAAACGAGCCCGCTCCTCCTGGAGAAGGCGCCGTAGTGCCTGAGCGGCAGGGGGATCCACCGGCGACTGCCGCGATCGCCGTACCCGGCCCAGGACCACTGGTCTGCCAGCCGGTCGCCGTCGCCGACGAGGAGGTCGATGAGGCGGGCCGTCAGGTAGGCCTTCGCATCGATGGCGTTGCCGCCGTCCTCCCCTGTTTCCCGCAACACCTCATGGGTGGCGGCGATCAGGCCGGCACCCATGAACCCTGGATCGGGAAGCTCCTCGATCGTGCCGGGCTTGCCTCCGAATGTGCCGGCAAACGCTCCGAGAGCCCTCCGGTCGTCAGGCAGCACCACCAGGGCCGGCCGGACACAGGGCAACCCCGCCGATTCGAGAAGCGGCGTCATCATGAGCTCGGCAACGGGGTTCAATGCGGCGGCATCTTCCCTGACGAAGCGGTCGATCGCCGAGCTCCTGGCCTTGGGATCGAGGCCGAGTGCCGGGTCTTTGCGGAGCGTGACGAAGAGGTACCGTTTTCCGTCGGCACCGGCAAGGAGCAGCTTTTGGGCAAGATGGTCGCTCCGCTGCTCCAGGGGCGTGAGCCCACCGGCGAAGCGGTTGAGGTCGAGGAGGGGGAGTTCGACCGGCGTGCTCCAGAGTCCGGTCCAGTCGGGCCTTGCATGGCGGGAGGGATGGATGCCGGACATGCCGTTGCCGGGTACCACCTCGGCGTACGTGATTCCGGATCCCGCCATCTGCGCATCGGGCTCACTGGCGATGGCTTGCGCGGGAAGGAGCAGCAGGAGGGCCGCCAGGATGTCCTTGCTGATTTTTTTGCATCTGCTGCGAGACGACTTGCGGGTAGCTGCTGGCAATGGATTCCTCCTTGCGTGTTGAGGTAATGCCTTTATGCAATATACGATGCCGTCTCCTGGCCGTAAACTTTTGATCGTGAAGGGAAGTTGTCCTTATGTTGCATTGGCAGCAAGCCATCGGAATATTCCTGGAACAGCCTGCCGGCTGCTCATGCCGCCCGGCGCCAAACGAAGGGGGAACGCCATCATGGAGATGAGAAAACTGGGAACGCAGGGCCTGGAGGTATCGGCACAGGGACTCGGCTGCATGGGCATGTCCGACTTCTACGGAGGAAGGGATGAGGCTGAGTCGATCGCGACCCTGCATCGCGCGCTCGCACTCGGCGTGAACTTCCTCGATACCTCCGACGCCTACGGGCCGTTTACGAACGAGGAGCTGATCGGCAAGGCGATCAGGGGAAGGCGGGAGCAGGTCGTGGTCGCCACCAAGTTCGGCCTCATGCGAGCCGCTCCCTCGCCCGGCAGCGGCTGGGCGCCGATCACCGGTATCTGCGGCCGGCCGGAGTATGTCCGTTCGTGCTGCGAGGCCTCCCTGAGGCGCCTCGGCATCGACTGCATCGACCTCTACTACCAGCACCGCGTCGACAGCGAGGTGCCGATCGAGGAGACGGTCGGAGCCATGGCGGAACTGGTCACGGCCGGCAAGGTCAGGTACATCGGGCTTTCGGAAGCGGGCGTGGAGACCATACGACGGGCCCACGCGGAGCATCCCGTCAGCGCCCTGCAGAACGAATACTCCCTCTGGTCGAGGGATCCGGAGGAGGAGGTGCTTCCGGTGCTTCGCGAACTCGGCATCGGTCTGGTGGCCTACAGCCCCCTGGGGCGCGGCTTCCTGACCGGAGCACTGAAAAGCCCCGACGATTCCGCCACCGACGACTACCGGCGAAACTCTCCCCGATTCCAGGGCGGGAACTTCATGAAGAACCTCGAACTCGTCGAGCGGATCACGGAGATAGCGGCGGGGAAGGGGATTGCGCCCGGCCAGCTTGCGCTGGCGTGGGTGCTTGCACAGGGGGTGGACATCGTTCCGATTCCGGGCACCAAGCATCGCGGGTACCTCGAAGAGAATGTCGCCGCAGCTTCGGTGGCCGTCACCGCGGAAGAGATGGCGGAGATCGCCGCCGTGCTGCCGCCCGGCTCCGCGACCGGTGAGCGTTATCCTGAAAGCATGATGCGGTTCCTCAACCGTTGAGCCGCTCAAGGGAGCTCGGCTTCAAAAAAGGCCGGGAGCTGCTTCCCGGTTGCCTTTTTCGATGAGGGCGGCAGGATGCTGTTTCATGAGGCGGGCCTTCTGATTTCGATGTGGGCCGCCTCGAGGACATCGTCCAGGCCGTGCATGGCAGACTGTTGCGCGAGCTCGTTGATGAGCCCGTTCCACTCGAATTGCTGCCGCTCGTCCGCATCCTGGCTGTCATAACGGAGGATGAAAACAGTTCCTTACGCTATCGGGCCGGTGCCGGCTAGTCCCAGTCGCTCGATAAGCCGTGACTTGATCTGCTCTTTCATCCTGGTGCATGTTTCGGTTTCTCCCCGTTCGAGCGTTCGCGAACGTTCCATCACACCTGGCAACGGCAAAGCCGGAAGGCACACCCTCCGGCTTTGCATCGATCCCTGTCCGGAGCGTCAGAACTGGTACCTGATGCCGGCCATAATGTTGTGGGAGTTGAAGTTGATATCGTCGGTATCCGGACGCACGAACCTGTAGCCGATATCGAGCGTGGTGCCGTCGCCGATCTTGAACCCGACGCCGGTGCCAACCTGCCATGCGAACTCCGTCTTGTTATGACCCGTCGGTGAGAAGTGGCTGCGGGCGGCGCCAAGGCCTCCCATCAGGTAGGGCTTGAAGCCGAGGTCGGCATCGTAGTCGTAGTAGGCGTTCGCCATGAAGGTCCAGTAGTCGATATTCCCGCTGACATTCCTCAGGTCGTGCCGCTGGTAGCCGACTGCGGCTTCGACCCTCGCAGGATCGAAGTTGTAGCCTACGGCGCCGGTGAAGTTGTAGCCGGTTTTGACGTTATCCCTGCCGGAGATGGCGACGCCGCCGGCTCCGCTGATATACGGGCCCGAGGTTGAGCGCTCCTTGGCAGGCGCTGCCATCGGCGGCATGTAGGGCTCACGGACGGGGGCCGCTGCTGAAGGTGCAACTGCTGCCGCTTCCTGCGGAGGGGCCGGGGTTTCGGTGCCGTTGGCCATGGCGGTTCCGCCGAATCCGGCGAAGAGCGCAACGGCGAGGGTTGCGATTTTTGCTGAGTGTTTCATGGTCGTTCCTATTGGTTCATCGTTAGCTACATCATCAACTGTACTGCAACTGCCCATCAAGTCGGTCTCTTGCGCATATACTGAGAGCGGTAACCCATGAACTTCATTACAACAGAACAAGGAATCGCCCCTTTCGGTTCATCATGCCGGGCAAAACAGTATCAGGCTCACGCCTGGAGCCATGGGCGCGGGAGCTTCCTCATTCCGCTCTTCCCGGGTGCGGTCTGGCCGGACTGGCCTGACTGCGGCACGGAGTTCGTAGCGCACGACAATCAGGCGAGTCACATCCCCCCAGACGGAAAGCTCGGGCGTGACGACGTAACGGTACCGGATACCGCCGTCCTCCTCTTCGAATTCGATCCGCCTGCAACTGCCGAGTACCCGCTCCACCTGTTCAGGCAGTGCCGTCGTCATGCCCGGAATCGCTGCAGGGCGCTCGAACAGGTTTGAGGGCAGGGGCGCATGCGGAGCCTTTCCTATTGTATCGGTAAACGCCTCGTTGGCATAGAGCAGCGTGCCGTCCGGGTCGATGAGGAACGCTGGCTCAGGCAGCGAGCCAAGAAGGGTGAAGATGGTCTTGTCGTGGATCTGGCCGGTCAGCGAAGGCATGTTCATTCAGGCAACGGTTGCGAGCATTCCCAAGGGCGTCCACGGGTATCCGGTGGCGCAAAGGGCTTGATGAAGGGGAATGGTACTGACGCAGGGGGCGGATCTCCAGCCGAGGGGGTGACCGGTTCGCGATCCATGTATAATAAACGAATATACGAAAATATATTTGAAATTGTTCCTTCTTATACGTTTTACGGCGATTATTTTTATGGGATTCGATATTTCGGAAGTTTTACGTATATATTTGCTGACGGTAGCGATCAGGAGTTGCCCAAATAAACCATTGACAAGCTGACACGATGAACAAGATCAGACATGCCGCTTCTCCCTTATCGGATCGGCCTCCCATGACGGATAGGTGCCGAGCGTGCGAAGGTACGGGAAAAATCAAGGTGACGGTACGGAAGGAGTGTGCCATCTGCGAGGGAACCGGAACGGTGCTCGGGCATCCGTGTGCGAAGTGCCACGGAAGCGTACCCGTGACAGAGGCCGAGGAGATCCGCCCCTGCACCGAGTGCCTGGGCACCGCCCTTCAGCGCTAGCCGATCGGCAGCCGCATCAACGAGAAAACCGGGGAGTTCCCCGGTTTTTTATTGCCTCCCCTGACGGGGTTTGAGTCCCGGCACCGTCGGGGGGGAATATGGGTAGCCCGGGCATGCGCAGCGAACCCGGACAGGGCGATCGGGGCTTGTTGTCACATCCCCTCGTAGTCCGCCCAGTTGTTGGGGGTTTCGTACCAGCGGAGGTTCTTGAGGGTGACCCCTTCGGGCAGGTTGTCCCTGAGCTGGTTGAAAGCCCACTTGGCGAGGCATTCGGCGGTCGGGGGCTCGTCGGTGACGAGCACGCGCTTGTTGCGCTTGAGGATGAAATCCAGGTCTTCGTGGTCGTTCTTCCAGATCGCGAAGCCGTGGTCGAGCTGGTCGTGGATCTGCTCGATCATGGTGCGATGGAGGAACTTGAAGTCCATCACCATGCCCTCTCCGGCGTCGCCCTCACGGTTGTTGAGCGGGCCTTCGACGGTTGCGACGATAACGCCGCGGTGCCCGTGGAGCTGGTTGCAGAAAGAGAAGCTGTTCGGCAGCGTATGGCCGTAATCGATCTCGATTTTCCTGGAGATGAGCATGCTTTAGCGTACGGTGTCTTGTTCGGGTCGGACGGAACAAGCGAAGTGTACGCAAAAAAAAGATGATTTGCGAATCATGTCCGGGCTCCAGGTCTTCAGGATTCGGGCTGGAGCAGGATGACGGCAGGCGAGAGGCTTGCGCCCTCTTCATGGCTGCACTGGCGCATCATCTCTTCGCTGTCGAGGCGGCGCATCCTCGAGCCGGAGGTGAGGATGCTGTTTGCCGGGTCTTCGAGCAGCGCGTTGAGCCTCGAGACGAGGAACTTGTCCGAGAGGAGCTTGTTGCAGATGTCGCAGGGGCTGCCGGAAACATACTCATCCGGCAGGAGGCCGGCCTGTCCGTATGAGGCGAGGAGGCTGGCG
The DNA here is from genome assembly GCA_900299075.1 of Chlorobi bacterium Chlorobi_1. GTDB lineage: Bacteria > Bacteroidota > Chlorobiia > Chlorobiales > Chlorobiaceae > Chlorobaculum. The sequence continues at coordinate 20,580 of OMIK01000074.1, read as the reverse complement.
AGCCGGTGCGGCCCCCAGTTCCAGACCAGGTGCAGCAGGCGCCGGTTCGCCGCACGGTTCAGGACCGCTTCGAGCGGCTCTTTTCTCAGGTTGCCGAGGCAGAGCGGGCAAGAGGGCTTTCGGTAGTGGTGCACCGGCCCGGAGCATGCCATGACCCTGCCGTCCGGAAGGATGAGGGGTTTGAACGGTTTTGCGCAGGGTTTTTCCGAAGGCTCCCCGGAGGTCCTGACCCGGATTCCGGATTCCGGCTTTTTCGCACGTCCGGCGGGATAGTTCACCACCGCCTTGATGCGCGAAGCCGGCATGACCTTTTCGAGCTCCTTGCCGGTTGCGAGATAGTGCCCGTCCTGCTCGTCCTCCGCGGCGACAAACACCTCGTACCGGCGCCCGAGCAGCTCGGCGGCGATGGCGGCGTTGCTGATATGGGTGAGCGGGATGAATCGCTGATGCTGCGCTCCGGTGCTGAGGGAGAGCTTGCCGATGGCCGGCAGCTGGTTCAGGGTAAGGACGGCCGCCTCGAGGGTGCCGGCCCACCCCGCATTCGTCTCGACGGAGACCGACAGGCCGGCCTGCTGCGCATGGTCCGACACGAGCGCAAGGTTCTGGAGGTCGTAGAACGGTTCGCCGCCGGTCAGTTCGACCGACTTGATGGCCCCGCCGCGGTATGCGGCAGCTTCGTCAAGCCATCCGAGCGCGGTGCCCAGGGCCATCTTCTCCTTGCGCCTGGGGCCCGATTCGACCAGGCAGTGCGCACAGGAGATAGGGCAGTGGTAGGTCAGCAGGAAGCCGAGCGTACTCACCGGCCGCAGGTTGTCGAAGCGGGTCGTCATTGTGTTCTTGGGGTTGAACAGTCGTCGGAAATCTGGTGGCTTGCGGGCTCGGCGGCCTCGCACTATCCTCTGGTTGCGGTTTATGTCGACCTTTTGGCATCACGGCGTACAACGGCGCGCGGCAAGGGCGCATGCAGGTGCAGGTGAGGGTCAACGGCCATTGAAAATTCCTTTTATCGGTACGAAACTAAAAAGGATTATGATAACCAATGCTGAACAGGTACGGTCGTGTGGGGTGGGTACTACTTCAGCCATGTTACTGCTTTTTCCGATAAAGTACAAATGACGAAACTTGGGGCTGTCCGGAGAGCGGTAGCGAAAGCCGGCGTTTTTTCCTAAATTCAGCATTGCCCTGCAGGTGGTGAACCTTTTTGCCGTTGGGGCGCTTATCATGAAAAAAAGGGGTCGCTGAAACGCCCGGCTCCCGAAAAACCGTTACCTGTTACCACGGCTCCGGCCGTTGCCAATACATGGGAATCGACGTCACCAACATATGGTCGGCAATCGTCGACGAGGTTCGGAAGGAGTGCGACCGCGAGCCTGAAATACGCATGTTCCTCGAGCAGCACATCCTCCGTTACCCGGAGTTCGCCCCTGCACTTGCGATGCTGCTTTCGGTCAAACTCGGTTCGAAGCACTTTCCTCCGCCGGTGCTCGAAGGGCTGTTCCAGGATTTTTACCGTGAAAGCCCCGAAGCCATAATTGTTGCCGCCTACGACCTCGAGGCGACGCAGCAGCGCGATCCGGCGGCCGTCAACTACTTCGAGATCCTGCTCTTCCTCAAGGGTTACCAGGCGCTCCAGTCCTACCGCCTTGCCCACTGGCTCTGGAAGAACGGGCGCAACTCGCTGGCCTACTTCCTCCAGAATCGCATCTCCGAGGTGTTCGCCGTCGACATCCACCCTGCCGCCGTGATCGGCAAGGGGATCCTGCTCGACCATGCTACCGGAGTGGTGATCGGAGAGACCGCTGTGGTCGAGGACAACGTCTCGCTGCTCCACGAAGTGACACTTGGCGGCACCGGCAAGGAGAGCGGGGACCGGCACCCGAAGGTCGGCAGGTCGGTGATGATCGGCGCCGGGGCGAAGATCCTCGGCAACATCAGGATCGGGGAGGGGGCCAAGGTGGGCGCGGGCAGCGTCGTGCTCGACGACGTCCCCCCGAACTACACGGTCGCCGGGGTCCCGGCGCACATCGTCGGGCGCACCGAAACCCCGACACCGTCGATGGATATGGAGCAGCGCCTGGTGTTTCCCGACCGGAAACGGTAACGGTTCGGGACCTGTTGCCCTGGCAATGGCGGACAGCGATGTCCGCCATTCGGGTTTTCAGGAGAGGGCCGACAGGGAAACAACGGAGAGCAGGGGCTGCAGGGAAGAGGCCTTGACGCCGGCATCTGCCGGTTGTCCCTCGGGTTCCTGCACTCCTTGAGGACCCTTGTCCCTCCTTACCCCCTGAACCGGCTGAGCAGCTCTTCGCGGTAGGCTTCGAGGCGGCGGGCCACCTCCTCCATGTGGTCCCCGCCGATCTTTTCGAGCAGGGCGTTGGCGATGACCGGGGCCACGACCGCCTCGGCGACCACGCCGGCTGCCGGTACGGCACAGGTGTCGCTCCGCTCGAAACGCGACTGCACCGCCTCGAGGTTCGCCAGGTTGAAGGACATGAGCGGAGTGACCAGCGAGGAGATGGGCTTCATGGCCGCCCTGAGGTGGATCGGCTGGCCGTTGGACATGCTTCCCTCGATGCCGCCCGATCGGTTCGTTTTGCGGGTGAGCCCTTCGGCGCCTCCCGCGAAGAGTTCGTCGTGCACCCGGGATCCGGGACGTCGGGCGTTCTCGAACGCGGTGCCTACCTCGACCCCCTTGATGGCCTGGATGGACATGAGCGCCGCTGCGAGCGCTGCGTCGAGCCGGCGGTCATGCTGCACGTAGCTGCCGAGCCCCATGGGGACGCCGGTGATGAACACCTCGACGACGCCGCCGACCGTGTCGCCGTCGGCTATCGCCTTGTCGATGGCCGCTATGGCCGCTTTTTCCGCATCGGCGTCGAGCATGCGGACCTCGGAGCGGTCCGCTTCGCCGGCAAGCCCTTCGGCGCCGCCGGCAAGCAGCTCCATGATGCGGCCGTGGCCGAGGGGTTCGCCCGCAGCCCCGATCGAGGAGACGTAGCTGCCGACCTGGATGCCGAGCTGGCGGAGGAAGGCCTTGGCCAGCGAGCCCGCAGCAACGCGCGCAGCGGTCTCGCGGGCCGAGGAGCGGTCGATGACCGGGCGGATGTCGTCGAAGCCGTACTTGATGCAGCCGGTCAGGTCGGCGTGGCCCGGACGGGGGATGGTGATTTTCGACACATCACCGGCATGGTCTTCGAACTGGGACATCGTGGTGGTCCAGTTCTCCCAGTCGCGGTTCCTGACGACCAGGGCGACAGGGGAGCCGATCGTCCTGCCGAACCGGATGCCGGAGAGCACCTCGGCGCGGTCGGTCTCGATCTTCATTCGCCCGCCGCGGCCATATCCCTGCTGGCGGCGTGCAAGCTCGTTGTTGATGTCGTCCGCCTGCAGCTCGACCCCGGCCGGAAGGCCTTCGACGATCGCCGAGAGTGCCGGGCCGTGCGATTCGCCCGCGGTGAAATAGCGTATCATGGTGTCAGTTCTTCGCTGGATAAAAAAGCCCGGCGCAGTTGCTGTACGCCGGGCAGGTCATGAATAGCAGGTGTTTCGTTCGCTCAGCGGAGCCTCTTGGCGGCTTCCTTGGCGTAGTAGGTGAAGATCATGTCGCCGCCGGCACGCTTCATGCAGAGCAGGGACTCCATCATGACGCGCTCCTCGTCGATCCAGCCGCGTGCGGCGGCAGCCTTGACCATGGCGTACTCGCCGGAGACGTGGTAGATGGCCACCGGGACGTCGAAGCGCTCCTTGGTGCGCTGGACGATGTCGAGGTAGGCGAGGCCCGGCTTGACCATGACGATATCGGCGCCCTCGATGATGTCGAGTTCGATCTCCTTCATGGCTTCGTCGGTGTTGCCCGGATTCATCTGGTAGGTGGTCTTGTCGCCGAACTGCGGAGCCGAGTGCAGGGCGTCGCGGAATGGGCCGTAGAAGCTCGATGCGTACTTGGCCGCGTAGGAGAGGATCCCCACGTCGGAGTGGCCGGTGTCGTCGAGCGCTTCGCGGATCGCGCCGATGCGGCCGTCCATCATGTCGCTCGGCGAGACGAAGTCGGCGCCGGCTTCGGCGTGCGACACGGCCATCTTGCAGAGCACCTCGACGGTTTCGTCGTTGAGGATGATGCCATCCTTGACCAGGCCGTCATGGCCGAACGGGGTGAAGGGGTCGAGCGCGACGTCGGTCATGATGCAGAGGTCCGGCACCTTCGCCTTGATGGCCCTGATCGCCTCCTGGATGATCCCCTTGTCGTTGTAGGCTTCGCTGCCGTCCTCGGTCTTCTGCTCCGGGATGCCGAACAGGTCGATCGCCTGGATGCCCAGGTCCCAGAGTTCCTGGCACTCGCGGACCGCGTTGTCGATGGTATAGCGGAAGCTGCCCGGCATCGAGGAGACCTCTTCGACGCCGTTGGTGCCCGGCATGACGAACAGCGGGAAGACGAGATCGTTGACCGTCAGGGTCTTCTCCTGCACCAGATTGCGGAGCGCGGCGGTTCTGCGGAGTCTTCTCGGGCGGTGGACGATATTCAGGAGGTCGATCTGGCTCATGTTTCGGGTCGGTTATGTTTCGGGAAAACCCAAGATATAAAAAACAGGGGATTTCGTGAAGTTCGACAAGGAATGAAATGCTTGGGGAGCCCGGTCGCCGGCGTTGCAGGAAAGCCGCATGGCGTAAGCTCCCGGTTGATTATATTCCCCTTTCCCGACAACCATTTACCGCATGCCGCCCATGACCCCAGACCTCCAGCTTGCCATCGAGATGGCCGAACAGGCCGGGAAGCTCACCCTCGGCTATTTCGGCCGGAAATCCCTCCAGGTCCATTCGAAGCGCGACGCCACGCCGGTCACCGAGGCCGACCGCAAAGCCGAGGAGCTGATCAGGGCGGGCATCGCATCCCGCTTCCCGCTGGACGGGCTGTTCGGCGAAGAGTTCGACGAGCGCCCCTCCGGCAACGGCCGTCGCTGGATCATCGACCCCATCGACGGCACCCGCGCATTCATCCACGGCGTTCCGCTCTACGGCGTCATGATCGGCCTCGAGGTCGAGGGGCTCCTCCGGCTCGGTGTGGTCAACTTCCCGGCCCTCGGCGAGCTCTACCATGCAGAATCGGGTTGCGGGGCGTTCATGAACGGTTCCCCGATCAGCGTCTCGGCCATTGCCGAAACCGCCGCCGCCACGGTGGTCTTCACCGAGCGGGAGTACCTGCTCGACCCTCCGTCGGACCACCCGGTCGACCGGCTCCGGAGCGAGGCCGGCCTGGTCAGGGGGTGGGGCGACTGCTACGGCCACATGCTGGTAGCCTCCGGCCGCGCCGAGGTTGCGGTGGACAAGGTCATGAGCCCCTGGGACTGCGCGGCGGTCATTCCGGTCGTCACCGAGGCGGGCGGATGCTGCTTCGACTATCGCGGCAACGAGGTCATCGACGGCGTCGGCCTGGTCAGCGCTAACCGGTCGATGGGCGGTTCGCTGCTCTCGGCCATCGCCGGCATGGAGGTGGAGTCCCGATGACGACCATTATCGTTCTGCTCTGTATCGTTATCCTGCTGCTCTCGGCGATCATCGCCATGATGGTGACCGGATGGCCGGGCCGAGACCGTGCGGGGATCGACCGCGCCACCGAGGCGCTCCGGCGAGAGATGGCCGAGCACCGCTCGGAATCGATCCGCCTGCTCCATGGCATACGCATCAAGGTGGAGGACAGCGTCAAGGAGTCCATCGAGCGCGAGATGGCGAATTACGGATCGAGGGGTGGCCGGTCGAGGAGCCGGAAAGCCCCCAGGGCCGTCGATGAGGAGGTCCAATCCTCGCCGTTCGTCGATGCCGCCGCTCCGGACGATCCGGCCCCCGAATCGATCCTTGCCGCCCGCCAGATCTCCCTCTTCGGCGGAAGCGATGCGCCGCCTTCAGCGCCCGCACTCCGAAAGCCAGCTCCGGCACCGGTCCGGCCGTCACCTCCCGCACCTCCGGCAAAAGAGCCCGAGCCGGAACTCGTGCGCGAAACGATCTTCGTCGGCTATATCGACGACATCCCGGACGTGGATTGACGGTGCTTCGGGGAGAGTTGAAGCATAGGGCCGATAGGACGGAAAGGACGGAGAGGGCCTCTATGAAGAAGCCCCCCGAAGCGCAGCATTCAGGCTCATGTTCTTGTGCCCTAGAGGTTTTACAACAAGAGTATCAGCGCGACCCTACCGCGAAATAGCGTCTTTAAAATGCCTTACTATAAGATATCGCGCCCATGCATGCCCTAAAGGGTGCATCAGGCGCCCCCCGACGCCTTCCCGTTCAGGAGTGCTGCTGGTGCAGCATCTCCTGTACCTTGTTCAGGAAGGCGTCTATCCTGAAGGGCTTCGCGATGAAGTTGGCAGCTTCGTCGAAACTGCCGTACTGGGCGATGGCCTCCGTGCTGTAGCCCGACATGAAGAGGAACTTCGTCTCCGGGTGCCGTTGCAGCACGTGCCTGCTCAGCTGCACGCCGTTCATGCCCGGCAGCATGACGTCGGTGATGACCAGGTCGAACGGCCCTGCGCCATTTTCCAGAAGGCCGAGCGCGGCTTCGGCATCGACGGCCACCCGGACCGTGTGGCCCTGTCGGTCGATGATCATGCTGACAATAGCGGTGATCTCCTGCTCGTCCTCGACCACCAGGATGCGTTTGCCGTGCCGCGCTTCCGCCGGAGGGGCGGCAGGTTCCGCGGTTTCGCCTGCGCCGGCGTGCTCCGTTACGGGGAAGTGGATCCTGAAGCTGGTGCCTTTGCCGGCCTCGCTGTGGCAATGGATATGGCCGTTGTTCTGCCTGGCTAGGCCGTAGACGGTCGACAGCCCCAGCCCGGTGCCCTTGCCGATCCCCTTGGTGGTGAAGAAGGGCTCGAAGATGTGCGGGAGCGTCTGTGCATCGATCCCCGTACCGGTATCCGTGACGGTGATGCAGACATGCGCCCCCTCGACGTCGCGCTTCCGGCATGAGTCGTAGTCGCCGTCGCCCGGGCCGATGATGGCGGTCGACACGCTGATGCGCCCTCCGTCCGTAATGGCGTCGCGGGCATTGACGACAAGGTTGGTCAGGATCTGGACGAGGCTCGACGGGTCGAGCCGGACTACGGCGTCGCTGGCGTCCAGGTGCCACTCGAGGGCGATGTTCTCCCTGACCAGCTTGCGCAGCATGAGCTGCGCCTTCCCAAGCTCCTCGTCGAGCCTGGTCTCGACGGGATTCATGGGCTGCTTGCGCGCGAAGGCGAGCAGCTGCCTGACCATGGCCGCCGAACGGCTGACCGAGTTGACGATGCTGGTCAGGTTCATGTGATGCGGATCGGTCGCATCGATGTCCCTGAGCACGAGCTCTGCATTCCCCTGGATTGCCGCCAGCACGTTGTTGACGTCATGGGCGACGCCGCCGGCAAGCTGGCCGATCAGCTCCAGCTTCTGGGACTGGTTCAGCCGCCCCTGCAGCTCCTGCAGCAGCAACGCCGTCTGCTCCTCCTGCTCTTTCTGCTCCGTGATATCCTGCATCACGCCGAGGGCCGACTCGACTTCGTGCTGTTCGCCGAACAGCAGCGTGACGGTGGTAGCGATCCAGCGGATGGCGCCGTCACGCCGCCTGATGCGGCATTCGACCCGGTAGTTGATCTTCTCCCTGATCGCCGTATGGATGGAGCTTTCCACCCGACTCCTGTCTTCAGGAACGACGTGCTCCAGGAAGAGGTGCAGTGACCAGTCGGGGGCGTCAGCCGGATCGTAACCGAAGATTTTCGCGTGTTCGCCGTTCCTGACGACAACCAGGGTCCTGACGTCGACGAAGAACAGCCCCAGGCCCAGCATCCGGGCGCCGAGGTCCCAGCGGTGGAGTTGCGCTTCGAACTGCTCCTGTTGCTCTCTCTGCTCCGTGATATCCTGGATGAACCCGTAGGCATGGATGGCCGCCCCGCGCTCGTCGTATTGCATCTTTCCCACGACCGAGATGTGGCGTATGGCCCCGTCGGTGCGCCTGATGCGGCATTCGAAGCTGCCGTCCTTGCCGTTCTCGATGTGGTCGCCGATGTAGGCCTCCATCCAGGGCCGATCTTCCGGGATGATTGCATCGACAAGCGAGGTGCGGTCACTCTGGACGGTATGCGGCGGGAGCCCGAATATGCGGTTAAGTTCCGGAGTCACCTGCAAGCGCAACGTTTTCAGGTCGAGTTTCCAGAGCCCCAGGCGGCAGGATTCGCTCGTGATGTCCCATAGCTTCTCCTGCTCCTGCTGTTTCTGGTCGGAAGCCATGCGATCGGTGATGTCCTGTGTTACGCCGAGCAGCCGGACCGGCTTCCCTTCGGCATCGCATTCGTAGCCGCCGATGTCATGGATCCACCGTATTTCGCCGTCGCGCCTCCGGATACGGTAGCTCATGTCCCAGTTGCCGGGGTTGTCCATGATCTTCCCCACCACATCATTCACCCTGTCCAGGTCTTCGAGGACAATGCGGCTCAAGAACTCGTTGATGGTCCAGTCGGGGGGCAGGTGGTCGCCGAACAGCCGCTCATGCTCCGTGGTCCTGTGAATCTGTCCGGTTGCCAGATCCATCGACCACGCCCCCAGCTTGCAGCGTTCCAGGAGGAACTCCAGCTGCGACCTTATGTTGCTGAGCTCCAGTTCCGGCCGGAGCTCCTGGATGACGATGCACAGGCCGGTGACCTCTCCTGACGGAGCGAGGATCGGGTCGATGGTGTGCGTCGCCAGGTTGCCGGCGGCATCGCCCTCTATCCTGATGGACCTGCCGGTGCGAAGCGCCTCTCGCATCGCTGCCATCCGTTTGTCTACGACGCTTTTCGGTGCAACCGGGTTGGCGGCCATCTCCTCGAACACGTTCGCCCCGATGCAGCGGGGATAGTGCTTCGTGTACCCTTCGACGAATGCCGGGTTGGCGTCGGTGATCGTCCCGTTGCGGTCGATCAGGAAGATCGGGTTAGAGCTGCGCTGGAATGCCGCATAGATGGCGGCCATCTTTCCGGTGTCGGGGCTCTCCTGGTGGGCGTGGGCACCTATTGAAGCAGATGACATGGGCACTCGTGAATGGTTGCACCGCCGGATGTACTGATTTCTTCAACGCGATGGATGCTCCGGGTGTGTCCGGATGTATATATATGATGAATCTAATACTTTTTTACAGTAATATTTGTAATTATAGAGTGGTTTTCAGCTCCGCCACACCGAGGGCTCCGGGCAAATAACGGAACAAGGCGGGTTCATGACAGGGAAGCGAGGAGCGCCAAGCAATCCCTGAAAGGGTTTGCCCAGCGTTGTTGCTCGTCCATTCGGGTGCCTCGGTGATCACGACGTTTTCATCCACAGGGGGGAGCAGGTATAAGCATCCGCTTGAACGGATCACCATCGACGAAATTCAAATTCCACCCGTTGCCTTCACGCTCTTCTTCTGCGAGAAGGCCTTCATGGGTCCTGGGTGCCCTATGCTTCCCTTCCCGGATATCGGGTACGGCACGCCGTGCCCCTGCGGAAGAGAGGGGGGACTGCTATCGGTACTGAATCTTTGGTGTTATGCCAGCCGTTCGGCGATCGCTTTGGCGAAGCTGGGGCCGTCGAAGTAGTCGGGGATGATGTCCACCCTGACGCCGAGCTTTTCGAGGGCGCCGGAGGTGGTGGTGCCGATGGCGGCGACGAGCACGGCGTCGGGCACGTGCTTCGAGCCCATGGCTTCGAAGAAGTTGATGGCGGTGGAGGGGCTGGTGAAGGAGATGCAGTCGAGCTTGCCGCCGATATAGAGCGCCTTGACCCGTTCGGCCTCCTCCTGCGAGGGCTGGATGTTCTCGTAGACGGTCAGCTCGACGCAGGTTCCGCCGCGTTCGGCGATCAGCTGCGGGATGGTGCCGAGCGAGAGGTTGCCCCTGACGAACAGGAAGGTGTTGCCTTCGATCTCCTTGGGGTCGATGCCCTCCATGAGGCTGACCGCGTCGGCGATCTTGGGGAGCGGTTCGGTCTTCACCCCGTGCTTCCCGAGGTCTGCGCCGGTGGTCTTGCCGACCGCCCAGACTCTGGATTGCTGCAGGTTGGGCAGCTCTTCGGGCGACTGCTCGAGGAGGCGTTCCATGAAGAACTGGACGCTGTTGGCGCTGGTCATGAAAACACCGGCGAAGCGGGTGAGCTCCGGCACCGTCCAGCCGGGTACCGGCCGGATCTCGATCGTCGGGAAGAGGACCGAGTCGAGGCCATAACCGGCAAGCGCCCTGACAAAAGGCTCAGCCTGATGCTTCGGGCGCGTGACGAGGACCGTTTTTGCCATTACCTGGTCTTGCGGATGTCGGAGAGGATCTTCTCGGCACCCATCGAGAGGAGGATCTCGGCGAGCTCGATGCCCACCGCTTCAGCCTCTTCCGGGGTCTTGACTGCCTTGGTGACCTCGTTGCGGATTGCGGTCTTGCCATCGACGGAGCCGACGTAGGCAAGCAGCTTCAGCGTGCCGGCGACATAGGAGCCGTAGGCGCCGATCGGGATCTGGCAGCCGCCCTGCAGGTGCCTGAGGAGCGCACGCTCCGCACGGCAGCAGAATTCGGTGTTGTCGTCGTTGAGCACGCGGACGATCTCGCGGGTCTCCATGTCGTCGACACGGGTCTCGATGCCGAGCGCGCCCTGGCCGACGGCCGGGAGCATGAGCTCGTGCGGGAGGATCTCGGAGATGCGGTCGCTGAACTCGAGGCGGAAGACGCCGGCGTACGCGAGCATCATGGCGTCGAACTCGCCGTCGTCGAACTTCTTGAAGCGGGTGTTGAGGTTGCCCCTGATGTCGAGGATCTGCAGGTCGGGACGCATGCTCAGCAGCTGCGACATGCGGCGCAGGGAGCTGGTGGCCATCCTGGCGTTCTGCGGGAGGTCCTTGATGCCTTTGCCGGACTTGGAGATGATGACGTCGCGGGTGTCCTCACGCTCGGTGAACGAGGTGATCATGAGGCCTTCCGGCGTGCCGGTCGGGACGTCCTTCAGGCTGTGTACGGCAAGGTCGATCTCCTTTGCGATCAGGTGCTTTTCGATATCCTTCGTGAACAGGCCCATATCCCCGATCTTGGAGAGCGGTGAGTCGAGCAGCACGTCGCCCGTGGTCTTGACCAGCTTCAGGGTGATGTTGAGTTCAGGAAAATGCTTCGAGAGCTCTGCCTTCGTGAATTCGGCCTGCCACAAGGCAAGGGGGCTGGAGCGAGTGCCGATGATGATCTCTTTTTTCAATTCGCTTCTTGATTTATTGGATTACTGGTTGGGATCTTCGAGGTCAAAGATGTTCCTGACGAGGTTCACCTTGCTGGGGATGTTGTCGGCGGTGTCGATCGGGGCCTTGAGCATCTTGATGGGATGGTGGAGGATCTTCTTCAGGATCCTGTCGGTCAGGTGCTCCATGCGCTTCAGCTCCTCCTCGCTCACCTTGAAGCGGTAGCGTTCGAGCTCCTTCTCCTTGATTTCGATGAATTTCGACTGGAGGTCCACGATGGTCGGGCGGACCTTGAGGGTGTTGATCCACTGGCCGAACCCGACGAGCTCCTCCTCGATGATCGCCTGCACCTTCGGCAGCTCGGCGCGACGGCGATCGAGGTTGCTGTCGATGATGTGCTTGAGGGCGTCGATGTCCTTGAGGAACATGTTCTGCAGCTTGCCCACCTCCGGGTCGATGTTCCTCGGCAGGCCGAGGTCGAGCATGATCACCGGCTTCAGGCGGCGGCGCTGCATGCTCTGCTGCATCTCCGCCTCGTTGAGGATGTACTCCTTGGTGCTGACGGCGGTGATGATGATGTCGAACTCGTGCAGGTGCTCCTTGTAGGTCTCGTAGTCGAGCACGCGGTTGGTGCCCAGCTCCTCGGCGAGCGCCTCGGCTTTCGAACGGGTCCTGTTGGTGATGACGATATTGCGGGCGTTCTTCGCGTAGATGTGCTTGGCGGCAAGTTCGCCGGTTTCGCCGGCGCCGACCAGCAGCACCTTCTTCATCGAAAGGTTCGAGAAGATCTTCTGGGCGAGCTCGACGGCGGCGTAGCTGACCGAAACCGCGCCCTCCATGATCTTGGTCTTGGTCTTCACCTTCTTGGCGACGCTGAACGCCGTGTGGCAGAGGCGTGTCAGCAGGATGCCTGCCGTGCCCATCTCCGCCGCGATCCGGTAGGCGTCCTTGACCTGGCCGAGGATCTGCCCCTCGCCGAGGATCAGCGAGTCGATGGCGCTGGCGACTTCGAAGAGGTGGCGGGCGGTGCCGCAGTAGAAGCGGTTGAAGAAGTGTTCGGGGCGGACATCCTTGCGGGCGTCCTTGTAGGAGATCAGGTACTCCTTGAGGTAGTCGCAGTTGACCTCCGCCATGGCGGGAACGACGTAGAGCTCGGTCCTGTTGCATGTGGAGACCACCATCGCCTCGGTGGCCAGGCCGCTCGAGACCAGGTCGGTGATGAACTCCTTGTTCTGAACTTCCGAAAGGGCGATCCTTTCGCGGATTTCAATAGGTGCTGTCTTGTGGTTGACACCAACTGAAATGATGTTCATGGCAGGACTGATTTTAGTGACTGGTGTTTACGTTACGTCAAAAGAACCGTACCAGGTCGTACACAAAGAGTGGCAATATACCCCACCATCCTTGATTTTCCAATCGACATTCTGTCAAAACCGGGCTCAGTGGAAGGTAGGCGTCATGAGGCTCATGAGCGCGACCAGCAGCGTGATCGCCACGAACAGGGCGATCAGGAGGACGGCCATGTGCTTGGTGTCCCAGCCGAAGAGCGGCCGGATGAAGAGGCTGATGCCGTAGAGCAGCCAGATGCCGACCAGGGTGACGAGCTTCGGCTCGAGCAGGTTGACGGCCTGGGCCGAGGCGTGCTGTTCGACGACGCCGGCAAGGAGCGTGACCGACAGGAAGAAGAAGCCGAACCCGACGGCGTGCATGATCAGCAGCTCGATCGCCTCGAGGTTCGGCAGCCGCCGGAAGAGCAGGCCGAAGCGGTTGAGCCTGATCTGGCGGAACAGCACCAGGTAGAGTCCGCTGTAGAGGCCGGCGATGGCGACCGCGCTGAAGCCGAAGATCGCGGCGATCAGGTGCACGCCGATGCCCAGGCCGCTGAACGAGGGGCCGTTGCCGGAGGCCTGCACGGTGAGGACGGAGGCGAAGAGTTCCGAAACGGCCGCGAAACCGATGACGAAGAGCCCGGTCCTGTCGCTCTTGGTGGTCAGCTCGATGAACATGTAGGTGATCGCGAGCGTCAGGGCGACCATCCCCATGAGGTTGTAGGCCGAGTAGCTCAGGCGGTAGCCCTCCAGGGAGGTGAGGATGCCGAGGTCGGCGACATGGGCGAGCACGGTCAGGATCAGCGCGGGCTGCTTGAACCTTCCTGCCGCTGGCAGCTCCGTGAAAAAGTGCACACCGTAGAGTCCTGTGGTGAGCAGGTACAACAGCGGTACCAGCTGGGTCAACACGAAGATTATGCTGTTATCAAAGAATATGTTAGCCATGGACAAGCAGGATGGGGTGCGTTCGATGGAGGGCAGGGTGCCGCAAGCTGTGCGCAGGGCAGGCGCCCCTCCTGATTTCGCAAATATTCATTCGGGCCTGCAATTCAAGGGAAATTGTTTATATTCGGGCCCGCCAGGACTTTCAATATAATTATTTGCCGAAAAAGATGAGCAGGAAACAGAATATTCGCAATATCGCCATCATCGCGCACGTCGACCATGGCAAGACCACCCTCGTCGACTCGATCTTCCAGCAGACCGGCGCCTTCAGGGACAACCAGCAGGTGAGCGTGAGGGTGCTGGACTCCAACCCCCAGGAGCGCGAGCGGGGCATCACCATCTTCTCCAAGAACGCTGCGGCGATGCACAAGGGGACCAAGGTCAACATCGTCGATACCCCCGGCCACGCCGACTTCGGCGGCGAGGTCGAGCGCATCCTCAAGATGGTCGACGGCGTGCTCCTGCTCGTCGACGCCTTCGAGGGCCCGATGCCGCAAACCAAGTTCGTGCTCCGCAAGGCGCTCGAGCTGCACCTCAAGCCGATCGTGGTCATCAACAAGATCGACCGCCCGCAGGCCGATCCGGTCAAGGTGCACGACCAGGTGCTCGACCTCTTCATCGCGCTCGGCGCCGACGAGGAGCAGCTCGACTTCCCCTACATCTTCGCCTCCGCCAAGAACGGCATCGCCAAGTACAGCATGGACGACCCGGACGGCGACATGAGCCTCCTGCTCGACATGATCGTCAAGGAGATCCCGGCGCCGGAAGCCGACGAGAATGCCGGTTTCCAGATGCTGGTCACCAGCCTCGACTATAACGACTACATCGGCAAGATCGCCATCGGCCGCATCTGGCGCGGCAAGGTCGCGACCGGCAACCCGCTCACCCTGGTGACCCCGGACGGCGTGGTCGGCAAAGGCACCGTCACCAAGCTCTTCCTGTTCGACCGGACGCAGCGTGTCGAGGTGCAGGAGGCTTCCGCGGGCGACATCGTCGCCATCGCGGGTATCGCCGCGGCCAACGTCGGCGAGACGCTGACCTCCCCCGACCAGCCGGAGGCGCTCGACTCGTTCGAGATCAGCAAGCCGACCCTCTCGATGCTCTTCTCGGTGAACGACTCCCCGTTCGCCGGCCAGGAGGGCAAGGAGGTGACCAGCCGCAAGATCCGCGAGCGCCTGATGAAGGAGATCATGACCAACGTTGCCCTGAACGTCGAGGAGACCGACAGCGCCGACACCTTCCGTGTCGCCGGCCGAGGCGAGCTCCACCTCTCGGTGCTGATCGAGACCATGCGCCGCGAGGGCTACGAGCTGGCCATCTCCCGTCCCGAGGTGATCCTCAGGGAGGAGGACGGCGTGACGATGGAGCCGGTCGAGCACGTCACCATCGACGTTCCGGAGGAGTACACCGGCGTGGTCATCGAGAAGATGGGGCGCAGGAAGGCCGAGATGACCAACATGGGCACGCTCCGCGGCGGCATGAACCGCCTCGAGTTCGAGATCCCGACCAGGGGCCTCATCGGCTACAACCTCGAGTTCACCACCGACACGAAGGGCGAGGGGATCATGGCCCACGTCTTCCACAACTACCAGCCCTACAAGGGCAAGCTGCCGTCGCGCGAGACCGGTGCGCTCGTCTCCGCCGAGACCGGCGTGGCCGTCGCCTACGCCATCTCCAGCCTCGAGGACCGCGGCACCTTCTTCATCGGGCCCAACACCAAGGTCTATGAGGGAATGGTCGTCGGCGAGTCCACCCGTGACCTCGACATCACGATGAACATCTGCAAGACCAAGAAGCTCACCAACATGCGCGCTTCCGGCTCCGACGAGTCCATGAGGCTGACGCCGCCGAAGAAGCTGTCGCTCGAACAGTCGCTCGAGTTCATCAACGACGACGAGCTGCTCGAGGTGACCCCCGAGAACATCAGGATCCGCAAGAAGATCCTCAACTCCGACCTGCGAGCCAAGGCCGTCAAGCGCGCCAAGGCGATGGAGTGATCGGGTTCGCGTACATCAAACAAAACAAAGGCCGGAATTCCGGCCTTTGTTTTGTTTGCCCCTGCTGCTGTCGGGCAGGAGGGTGCGGCACGCCGTATCCCGGCGATCATCCCTGGACGAGGTGTTCAGCGTTCGCCCATCGATTCGTTGAACACTTTGGCGACCGGTTTGGTCAGGTAGCTCAGGACCGTTTTCCTTCCGGTCAGGATGTCGATGCCGGCGGTCATGCCTGGCTGTACCTTGAGCGGCTTCCCATGCCGGTGCAGGTCGGCAGGTTCGTCAAGCCTCACCTGGACGCGGTAGTAGAGGGCCTCGCCCTGGGGTGTCTGTTCGGTGATGGCATCCGGGCTGATGTAGGAGACCCGGCCTTTCAGGACGCCGAAGATGGAGTAGTCGAAGGCGTCGAGCTTGACGGTGGCAGGCATACCTGACCGAATGAACCCGATGTCGGCGGGCCGCAGTTTTCCCTCGACCACCAGGCGGCTGTCGGTCGGCAACAGCTCCATGACCACATCCCCGGGGCGTACCTTGGCGCCGAGGGTGGTGAGCTGGATCTTCTTCACAATGCCGTCCACGGGTGCCCGGATTTCGAGCTTCTCCACGGTGAACGAGCGCTCGGCAAGGAGCTGCTTCTGTGTCGACAGCTCCTCTTCGGTCTTGGTCATCTCCTGCTGCGCTTCCTGGAAAAACCTGTTCCGCCTCAGGTTGATCTGGCCCGTCAGTTCGGCCACCTGTCGCTGCAGCCTGATCACCTCGATCTTGCCGACGTCGCCGGTTTTCAGCAGCGGTGCGGTAAGGTCGAGCTCCTCCTTCACCAGGCGAAGGCTTTCGTTGAGCGTCCTGAGTTCGGCATCGAGCGCGTTGTTCCGCCGGTGGTAGAGTTCACTCTGGTTGGCGATGAACTGGGGATAGGCCCTGACGCTTACCGGGAACGCCAGCGGCCTGCCGAGCACCTCCGCGTGCAGCCGCGCCAGGGAGGCTTCGAGGGCGGCCACCTTGGCGTAGCTGTCGTTCTGGGCGGCCTCGGCCTGCGTCCGCTCAAGGCGTGCGATCACCTGCCCGCTCCTGACCGACTGGCCCTCTTCGACAGGTACCTCCTTGATCACGCCGTCGATGGCCGACTGGATGACCTGGGTGCGCGACTTGGCGATCACGAGCCCCTTGGCGTGGGTGACCTCGTCGATCTTCGCCATCGATGCCCAGGCGATGAAGACCAGGGCAAGGATGCCGGCAGCCGTGATCAACCTTCCGGCACGATGCTGGCGTCCTCGTTTTGCCGGCACCACCGGTGATGTTTCGGTCATGATGCGGCGCCTCCCTGCGCCGTGGCTTTCGTTGATTCGGAAACTCCGCCCTGCAATCTCCGCAGCACCTCGTCGCGCGGCCCATCCATGGCGACGCCGCCCGGCGCGAGGATGACCAGCCGGTCGACGAGCTTGAGCAGGCCGGGCTTGTGCGTCACCAGCACCAGTGTCTGCCCGGGCTGTATGGCACGGCCGAGGGCTGCGACGACCCGCTGTTCGAGCCCGTCGTCCATCGATGCGGTCGGTTCGTCCAGCATCCAGATTTCGGGTTGTGCGAGGATCATGCGCGTGATGGCGATCAACTGCTTCTGGCCGCCGGATACGCCGGCTCCCCCCTCGGCGATCGTCAGGTCGAGTCCCCTTGGATGGCTGGCGATCAACTGGTTCAGCCCCGTCTGTTCGCTGGCCTCCATGATCCGCCGGTCGTCGATTCCGCTGAGGCCGAGCAGCAGGTTGTCGCGCAGCGTTCCGGCGAACAGGCGGACATGCTGCTGCTGGTAGGCAAGCCGGGTGGAAAGGTGGTGGCGGGAGATATGGTGCAGGTCAAGGCCGTCGAGGAGGATCTGCCCCTCCTGGGGTTTGTAGAGCCCGGCCAGGAGCTTCAGCAGCGTGCTCTTTCCCGATCCTACCACGCCGAGGATGCCGACCTTTTCACCGGCGGTGATCTCCAGACGATCCACCGCCACCGCCCGGTTCTGTCCAGGGTAGGTGTACCTGAGCCCGCTGACCTTGAACGAACCCCTGAGCCTGTCCGGGATGAGCGGGCGGCCGATCTCGTGGTTGTCGGTCTCGAGCGCAAAGAACTTCTCGAGGTTCTGATAGGCGATCCTGGCGTACCCCCACTGCACGATAATCCCCGGCAGCATGCCGATCGGCGAGAGCACCCGACCCGAGAGGATCGTGCAGGCGACGATGCCCCCGGTGGTAAGGGTGGTCGTGGTGGAGGCGATCCAGGCGCCGGTCGCCACGAGCAGGACATAGCTCAGCTGCTGCATGAAGGAAGAGAGGTAGGTGGACACCTCGCTGTAGTGGCGGGTCTTTGCGTCGTCCTCAACGATCTGCCGGTTCAGGCGGTCCCAGAGGCCGAGCATCTGCCATGAGGCCCCGCTCGCCTTGATCGACTCGGCCCCGTCGACGGTGTCGACCAGCAGCCCGAGCTTCCGGTTGCTCGTGCTCGCGCTGTTCCTGGTATGCTCCTCGATACGTCCACGGAAAACCATGCCCACGGTAAGCGAGAGCGCGAAGAACGCCAGGGAGACCAGCGCCACTGCCGGTCCGGCGATCGACATGATGACCAGCATGAACACCAGGCCGAACGGCACGTCGATCAGCATGTACATCGTCGCCGTCGAGACGAAGCTCCTGATGGAGTCGTATCCGCGGATCTGGGAGGCGAGGCTGCCGAGTGTCGGCGGAAACTGGTCCATGCGGACCCCGAGGAGTCTGCGGAAGATCCTGTGGGAGACCTCATGGTCCACCTCCTTGATGTACTCCTCCATGATCATGGCGCGGGCAAGCTTCACCGACAGGTCGATACCCATGATCATGATGACGCCGACCGTCAGGACGATCAGGGTCGAAACGCCCTGCGTCGGTATCACCCGGTCGTAGATCTGGAGCGAATAGAACGAGATGATGACCGCGAACAGGTTGCCCAGGATCGAGGCGATGCCCGCCTTGACGAACACCTGCTTTTTCGAGCCGAACGTCTCCCTGATGACCCGCATGAAGGGCGGCCAGTGCTTCCCGTACTCCATTTCGCGGTGATGCAGGGGGACGAAGGCGGAACCCTCGGGGATGATCGCGACCTCGTGGCTGCCGCCCTCCCCCTCAAGCAGCCAGCGCCCCTCTTCCGTCCTGCCGTAGACGATGCGGCAGCCTATGCCTGGCAACAGGCCGATCATCGGCAGCGCCTGGAGCGACGGCTGGTCCGTCCATGCGGACGCGCGTACCTGCAGCAAGGCAAACATCCGGTCGACAACGTCCCTGGGGTCGGCATCCGTGCCCCCGGTTCGGCGCTGGCCGATCTCCTGCTGCATGGCCTCCAACTGCATGGGCGTTACCGCTGCGGACAGGTCGAGCAAGGAGCTGCACCGTTCGGCCAGCCACCGGAGATTTATCTGCTGGATATCTGACTGCGACATACCGGGTACGGTTGGTTGACAATTATTGTTTGATGGCCGCTACGGCAAGGCGTCGGCCCCTTGACGCGAAGGTGCGATTTCCCGGGCGGTCGCAGGGCTTCCGGTCGATGCCGGAGGGGTCGCCCTGTCGGCGACGATCAGGGAGTCGTCCATCGCATGCAGCCGCAGGCGGTAGCTCGCCGCCCAGTAAGCTGCGACGATGTCGCCCTTCGACACCTCGCTCTGGATGAGCTCGCGCGCGGCGTTCAGCACATCGAGCCAGCTCCGCTTGCCCGCCACGAACATCCTCGTATAGGAGGCAAGCACGTCGGCTGAAGCTTTCGAGGTAAGCGTTGCCTGCCGGTAGAGCCGAAACGACCGCGAGCACTCCTCGACGTCGCCGGCAACCTTCGCACGCAAATCGCGTATCGCGGCATCGCGGGCCTGCACGTTGCCCGCCACTCTCGCCGATGCGGTGCGGATATTGGCCATCGTCGAAAGACCGGCTCCGAACGAGTACTCCAGCGATGCGTACACGACGTTCTCATGCGCCGTCGCATCGTTGGCATACAGGTAGTTCCGGTGCTCCGCCTTCAGGGAGAGGGTCGGGAACAGCGCGGCCTTCTGGAGTTTTTCCTGGTAGCGGGCGGTCTCGATCTCCGCACCCAGCCGTTCCAGCACCGGACTTGCCCCCTCGGCATCCGCCAGGAGCGAGTCGGCAGCCGGAGGCGGCGTCATCCGCTCCTCGGTGAAGAACGCGATCTCCCCATCCTTCAGGGGGGCACCCACCAGTTGCCGCATCTGCGCCATTGCCACCCGGTATGACGAAGCAGAGGACTCGAGGTCGCTCCGGGCCTGGAACAGGCGGGCATTGACCTGGGTCCGGTCGATCTCCGCGGAGACGCCGGCGTTGACGCGCCGCTCCATGATGCCCGCATAGCGTTCCATGAGACGGACCCCGTTCTCCTGCGCACGCATGCGGTGATGCCATGCCAGCAGGTTCTGGTAGACGTTCACGACCCCCAGGGCGAGCGACTGGCGGGTCTCCTGGAGGGAGAAAACGCTCGACCTTTCGACCGATTTCGCCACTCTCAGGCCGTTCAGCAGCTGGCCTCCAGTCCATATCGGCTGGTGGATGCCGTAGATCTCGAGCCGCTTGTTCGATGTCCCGAGAAGGTCGCCGTTCCCCTGTTGCACCTGGACATACGGAGCGGGGAAGAGCTTCCAGCGGGCGGCCGCAACTCCCTCTTGCGCCGCAAGGCAGGCAGCCCGCTTGCTCAGAACCTGGGGGTTGCCGGCGACCGTTTCGCGGATCAGCCGGTCGAGGGTCCATGAAGGGAGTTCCTGTTGGCCGGGCGACGCCTGGGTTGCCGGAGCGCTGATGGTCGTATCGGGGGTTGCCGGGCTCTCCGCATGCAGGATCGCACCCTGCATCAGGTCGAGGCACAAGATACACATAACGCAAAACCAGCGCATAGGCCTTCTGTTTCCTGCTTGTCGCCTTGAGCGGCGATCGTTATCGAAATGTTACGGCGGGCATCCTGGGGAGCTTCGCCGGATTGTGGCGTTAAGGGAGGCTCACAGCATCGCCGTATTCACCTTCAGGGAGTGTTCGATGAGCAGCTGGGCATGATCGGCGGCATTGGCCGAGGTATAGACGTCGTACGTCACGCCATCATGCGTCGCCGTGCCGCTCAT
>OMIK01000073.1 GCA_900299075.1 Chlorobi bacterium Chlorobi_1 | reverse complement strand
GATAATGGATAATGGAGGGGATTCTGCAGGGGCGGCACCCTGTGGCCGCCAGTCGGGAGCTCCAGGCTGTTAATTATCCATTATCAACTATCAATTATCAACTATCCAGTCGTAGAGGTTGGCCAGGGTGGCGAACATGCTCGGTTCGACGTTGCGCAGGCGGCGGTTGAACCCTTCGAGCTCGTCGTAGTAGTAGAGGAAGGTCCTCGGCTGCTCTTCGTGCAGGATCCGCTGGTAACTTTTCCAGAGCGCCGCCTCGCGCTCCTTCGGGAGCGGGCCGGTCAACCCGGAGACTACCTCGTCGAGGCGGCTGTTCCTGAAGGCGGAGGAGTTGAAGGGGCGCTTGGCGAAGTCCGAGCCCCAGATGACCAGCTGGAAGGGGAGCGTCTCGGCCGCCAGCCCGGAGAGGGCCGCGTCGTAGCGGAACTCGTTCTGGTTCTTGAGGAACATGAGGTTCTCGTCGAAGCGGAGCCGGCAGTCGATGCCGATGTCGCGGAGGTTCTGCTGGATGATGGTGGCTGCGTAGTTTCGCCTCGGGTTACCCACGGGCGCGGCCAGTTCGAAGGAGAACCTCATCCCCTGCTTCTGCAGGATCCCGTCGGGACCGGGGGTCCAGCCGGCCGCTTTCAGCAGGGCGGCAGCCTTGTCGGGGTCGTAGTCGTAGCCGTGCAGCGTCCTGTCGGCGATGGCGGCGTAGGCGGGGGAGAGGGTCGTGTTGACCACGGTGGCGTGCTCAGGACCCATGAAGCCGTCGATGATCGCCTGACGGTCGATGGCGAAGGTCATCGCCTGCCGCACGAGGCGGTCGCCGAAAAAGCGGTTCGGCCGGACTGCCTTGCCGTCGCGCCAGGACGGCCCGTCGATGTTGAGCCACACGACGCTGTCGAAGTAGCGGTTCCTGACCGGAAGGATCGAGGCCCGCCGGGTTGACTGGGCCATTTCGGCCGCATCCTTGGGGTTGATGCCGCCTGCGCCGATCAGGGCGTCGATCTGTCCCGACTTCAGCATGGCGAGGCGTGTGGTGTATTCGGGCACCACGAGGAAGGTGACCATGGACGCCTTCCCGGGATGCGGAAGCACGGAGCCAGGGGAGGGTACCAGCACCAGCTTCGACTGCCGCACCCACGCCTTCACCCTGAAGGGGCCGGCGCCGACAACCGGCAGCTCGTGCGATTTCGGGCGGAGCTCTTCGGGGCGGTAGGCACGGAACACATGCTCCGCCACCGGCATCAGGTCGTTGAAGTGGTCGAGCACGATGGCGGGGGCCATCGGGCGTCCGAAGCGCAGGACCAGCGTCGAGTCGTCGGGTACCAGCACCGCCCGGTCGAAATCGACCTTGCCGTCGGGGCCCTGGAGCAGGTCGTGCAGGTAGTCCTGCCGGCTGCTGGCGACGGCCGGGTTGCCATAGAGGCGGTAGGAGAAGCCGAAGTCGCGAGCGGTGAGCTTTTTCCCGTCCTCCCATTCCGCCCTGGTGTCGAGGTGGAAGGTGGCCGACCGGCCGTCGGGCGAGAACTCCCAGCTTCGCGCGGCGTTCGGGCGCCAGGCGATCGTGCCGTTCTGGCGGTCGTAGTCCGGCCGGACCAGCGAAGGGTAGATCATCGAGCAGAGTTCGCGTGAGAGGGAGAGCTGGATGAGGAGCGGGTTGAGGTGGTCGAAATCTGCCGCGACGGCCACCACGACATGGTTGCCCCTGAGCTTTTCCGGCGCGCTCCGGCCGCAGCCCGCAAGGAGGGCGAGGAGCAGCAGGGTGGCTATGGCTGGCAGCGTTCTTTTCATGGGGAGTCAGGTTGGTCGAAAACTGGTTGCCGGTTCAGTCCGCTGGTGGAAAAAGACCCGAAAAGTCCCGAACGCCGAGCGTGCCGGCAAGCAGGAAGCCTTCGCCGTACCTTGCCCCGATCTGCTCTCCGAGGGCGTGCGCCCTCGCCTCCAGGCCGGTGAGGAACTCCTTGCGGTTGATCAGGGTCTGCGGCTCGTCGCTCCTTCCCTCCTTGTGGAATTGCGATCCGAAGGCCATGATGCCGCTTCGAGAGCGCTCGAAGGTGGAGGAGACATCGATAACGATGTCCGGCTCGATCTGCCGGAACTGGATGTAGTGGAGGAGGTGGCGCGGGCGGTAGGGGAGCTGCGGCTCACCGTCGAGGCTCGTTTCGATCCGCCTGAGGCCGGCATAGAAGCAGGCGTCAAGCACCAGCCGGGATGCTTTCACATGGTCGGGATGGCGCTCGTCGGGCGGGTTGCAGAAGACGGTGTCGGGGCGGTATTTCCGCACGATGCGGATGACCTCGCGGAGGTTCTCCTTCGTGTAGAAGAGCTCCGAGTCGCCGAGGTCGAGGATCTCCCGGGCGGCGTACCCCATCACCTCCATCGCCTTGCGCGCTTCGGAGCGGCGGTTTTCCGGGGTGCCGAGGGTCCCCATTTCGCCGGAGGTCAGGTCGCAGACCGCCACGCGGCGCCCCTCTTCGACGATTTTCAGGAGCGTCGCGCCGCAGCTGAGTTCGACGTCGTCGGGGTGGGCGCCGAAGGCGAGGGCGTAAACTTTGTCGGGTGCTTGCAAAGCGGCGTTTTTTGTATTTTCGTGCATCCGGGCCTGCCGCAGCGGGCGGCCAATCAAATCAGCGCATAAATGCTAAAAGTAAAAATAGTTCGCCTGAATCAAAATGCCGCCGTGCCGGCATACGCCACCCGGCACGCCGCCGGCATGGATATCTCCGCCTGCCTCGACGAACCCCTGACGGTGGCCCCGTTCACCACCGCGCTCGTCCCGACAGGCTTCGCCATCGAACTTCCCGATGGGTACGAGGCGCAGCTGCGCCCAAGGAGCGGCCTTGCGCTGCGGCACCTGATCTCCCTGCCGAACACGCCGGCGACCATCGATGCCGATTACCGCGGGGAGGTGAAGGTGATCCTGATCAACTACGGGAAGGAGCCATTCACGGTCAACCACGGCGATCGCATCGCCCAGATGGTGGTCGCCAGGGTCGACCATGTGGTATTCGAGGAGGTGGAAGGGCTCTCCGAGACCATGAGGGGCGCCGGCGGCTTCGGCCACACCGGCGTTTAATCCTTTTCGGCATCGGTATCGGTAACCGATTCGATCCCGATACCGATAGCGATTATTCCGAGATGCCGTACTTCTTCAGCTTCCGGTAGAAGGTCGCCCTGCTGATGCCGAGGCTATCGGCGGCTTTCGAGGCGTTGCCCTGGGCTTGGGAGAAGGCCCTCCGGACGGCTGACTGTTCCAGCTCGTCCATGGTGACGGCTTCCTGCGCGCCGGCCGGCTGCGCGGAAGCTGGCGAGGGTTGTGGCGGTTCCTCGAGCCGCTCCATCGCCAGGTCGGGCTGGCGGGTGCCCTGAAGGGATGGGGCGATGTTTTCTATCGTCGTGCTCCTCGAGGTGACCGCCGCCCGCTGGACGGCGTTCTTCAGCTCCCTGACGTTGCCCGGCCAGTGATAGCATTCCAGGCCGGCAAGCGCATTTTGGCTGAACTGCATTGCCTGAAGGTTGTTTGCGGTGCAGAACTGCTCCAGGAAATACTTTGCCACGACAGGAAGGTCGCCGGAGCGTTCCCTGAGCGGCGGGATGGAGATGGGAAACCCTTCGAGCCTGTAGTAGAGGTCTTCGCGGAAGATGTTATCGCGGATAGCCTTGGAAAAATCGCGGTTGGTTGCGGAAACGACCCTGAAGTCGACCGCGCGTTCCGTCTTTTCGCCGACCCTTCGAACTTTCTTCTCCTGAAGCACCCTGAGCACCTTCGCCTGGATCTCGGAGTTCATGTCGCCGATCTCGTCGAGGAAGATGGTGCCGCCGTCCGCCTGCTCGAAGAAGCCGGCGTGGTCGCTGTTCGCGCCGGTGAAGGCCCCTTTCTTGTGCCCGAACAGCAGGCTGTCTGCCAGCTCGTTGGAGATCGCGGCGCAGTTGACCGGTACGAACGCCCCTGACTTGCGTTGGCTCCCCTCGTGGATCGCCTGGGCGAACAGCTCCTTGCCGGTGCCGCTTTCACCCAGGAGCAACACGTTGAGGTCGGTCTTCATGACCTGCATCACAAGCTCCTTGGCCTGTTCGAGCGTATAGCTTTTGCCCCTGATATGCTGGAAAAGGTCCTTGCTGATCAGCTCTTTTTCGAGCCGCTGATTCTCTTGCTGCAAATTGAAAGCCTTGATGGCTCCGCTTACGGCAATCCGCAGAACTTCGCTATCGAGCTTCCCTTTGGTGATGTAGGTATAAGCCCCCAGTTGCATGCACCGGACGGCCATTTCGATCTCGTCAGATGCCGTGACCATGATTACCGGAATCTGGATCTTCAGGCCTTTGAGATGCTCAAGGACATCGAACCCGTCCTTTTTCGGCATCTTGATGTCAAGCAGCAGGATATCTACGGCTTCCCGTTCGATGATGTCGATGCACTCCTGACCGTCATTGGCAATAAGGATACGATGCCCCATTTTGGAGATAAAATGGCCGAGCTGCTTGCGTGATGTTGCATCGTCGTCGGCGATCAGCACCCGCATGGCGGTGATCGCTGTTTCCGGTACTGCGAATTTCTGTTCTGGTTCCACTGTGGTGGGTTCCGGTTGTTCTGGCCTGTGCCCGTGTCATACGGCCCTTCCCTGTGCGGGATAGTCCCGGCGCAAGGGTATGGAGGTGGGAACCCTTGCGCCGGAACCGGACCGGTGCCGAACCTTTATTTCACTGGCGGCCTGGCCGGCGGGTTCGCCGGTGCCGTGGCCGGTGCAGCCGGGGCTGCCGCCGGAGCGGGTGCTGACGGTGCAGACGGGGCTGCAGCGGCAGGGGCCTCCTTGGTGTGGATCACATGGATCTCCTGGACGTGCTTCTTCTTGTCCTCGACGAGTGGCAGGAGCCCCTGGGGCATCGCAGACGAGAAGACGTTGCCGACCAGCTGGTTCAGGCCTGCGCTGACGTTGTCGAACAGATCCTTGACCTGGCCGGAATTGACCGTCTCGTTGAGGTTCGAGAGCAGCCCTTCCCAGAACTTGCCGAGCTCCTGCACGGAGTGCTGGACCGGCTCGGACTTCAGGGTCGCCGTCACGCCCTCGATGAGCTGGCCGGTGGCGGTGTTGACGTTCTGGAGCATCTCCTTGACCGGCTCGGAGTTGATGGTCGTGGTGACGCCTTCGATGAGCTGGCCGGTGGCCGTGCTGACGGTGCTGATGACGCCCTGTACCGACTCGACCGCGGAGTCGAGCAGGACACCCACGTTGCCGATCAGGTTGGCCATGTCGCCGCTGCCCACGTTGGATGCCGGAGCCTCTGGCGCCGCCTTCGGCGCGGCTGCGGGTTTGTTCAGTTCTTCTGCCATGATATGATGAGGTTTGAAGCCTTTTTGAAGCCGATTGCCCGCTGGCCCGGAAGCGTCCGCAGCAGGGGATATTATCTTGAAATATACAAAATAATAACAAGCCCAGCCAACTATCGGCTATGGCGGCGAGGGCATGGAACGGGAAAAAGCTGGGTCAGCGGATCCAGTCACGGTAGAACTTTCCGAGCTCCTCCTGCCCGAACCCGAGGGCGTACATCAGGTGGAGCGTGCCGAAGAGGGCCTGCAGCCTGATCGTGCCGTTGTCGTGGTATTTCCTGGCGGAGGTGGTGACCGGGTTTTCGAGGATCCGGAACGGGACACGGCGCTCGATGCGCCCGATGATCTCGATGTCCTCCATGACCGCCATCGATCCGTCGAATCCCCCGATCTCCCCGAAGAGCTCCCTGGTGATGAAGAGCGACTGGTCCCCGCCACGGCAGATCGCCAGGGGGAACTGCGTGAACCATCCGTACAGCTGCATGACCCAGTCGGGGTCGTCGAACTCCATACGGAAGCAGCCTGCTGGATGGCCGTTCCGGACGGCTTCGAGGATCTCGTCGCAGAAGGCCGGCGGCGGGATGGTGTCGGCGTGCAGGAAGTAGAGGACCCTGCCTGAGGCGGCCGCAGCTCCGGCGTTCATCTGTACGGCACGGCCCTTCGGGCTCCGGCATACCAGCACCGGGAATCCGGAGGCGATCTCTCCCGTCCGGTCATCGCCCGAGACGCTGACAATCAGCTCCACGTCGTGGCGCCCCCCGATGACGGTGCAGATCCGCTCGAGGGTGCTGCCGATCATGGCCTCCTCGTTCCATGCCGGGATGATGATGCTCAGTTCGGGTCCCACAGGCTGCTCCCGATGAGGTCTTCGATGGTGTCGATATCGGAAAGCGCCGGCAGGATGGCCGTCTCGGCCTGTTGCCCGCCCAGGATGGCGAGGGTGTCGCGGAGCACCTCTCCATGGCTCCACTGCCGCTGCAGGAAGAGCTCCGGCACCGGGCGGGTCAGCCCGACGAGGTAGAACCCCCCGTCGCGGGCGGGGCCGATGACTGCGTCGTGGCTTTCCAGGGCCTCGAAGGCCCGGTCGATCAGGAACGCACTCAGTTCCGGGCAGTCGGTGCCGATCAGCACGACCTGCCGGAAGCCGAGCCTGAACCCTTCGACGATCGCCCGGTGCATCCGTTCACCGAGGTCGGCCCCCTGCTGGAGGTGGGCTCCGGTCCCGCCGTCGAGGAAGAGGTCCTCTTCGGGGATGTAGTCGGAGTAGAAGACGGCCCTCGAGCAGTCGGCGCCGGCAGCGGCCCGTTCGGTGATCGCCCGCAGCTCCTCGTAGACCCTGAGGGCCTCTTCGGCGCCGATCGAGGCGGCCAGGCGCGTTTTGACGAACCCGGCCAGCGGATTCTTCGAAAAGATGATCAGCAGGCGTTCGCCGCGATTCATACGAGGCTTCCCCCGCAGCTCGACCCGGCCCCGGCGGTGCAGCCGTAGCAGTGCTGCCCGACGGCGATCCTGCGGCCGAGCAGCCTTGCCCGGTCGAACTCCCCGATATGGGTTGCGGCCGAAGGGTCGAGGGGCAGGCCGAGCATCTGGTTGAAGTCGCAGTCGTAGAGGCGGCCGTCCCAGCGGACCGAAAGGGTGTTGCGGCACATGAGGGCGCCTGCGGCCGCGGGGTTGAACTTGCCGGCGAGCAGCTCCATGTAGGCGCAGTAGCCGCCCGATTCCAGCAGGCTCCGGAGGAATCGGCTGACCGGCATGTTGGTGAGCGTGAGGAGCCTGGTGAACACGATGCCGAACTGCTCGCCGAGCCGTTTGCGGAAATCCTCTTCGACCTGGTGCTGGCATCCGGGAAGCGATGGGCCGGGAGGGTTGTAGACCAGGCTGAGTTCGAGCGGGCTGCCCGGCACGCCGTAGCCGATGGTGTTGAGCATCTTCAGGGCTTCGATCGAACGGTCGAAGACCCCTTCGCCGCGCTGGCGGTCGACCGCCTCCCGGGTGTAGCAGGGGAGGGAGGCGACGAGGTTCACCCGGCGCTCCTTCAGGAAGGCCGGAATGTCGCTGTATGCGGGATTGCCGACCAGCAGGGTCAGGTTGCTCCTGACCATGATCTCCAGGTCGGGCCGGGCGGATCTCGCCTCGTCGACGAACCATCGGAAATCGGGGTTCATCTCCGGTGCGCCGCCCGTGATGTCGAGCGTCCGCACCGGGTTGGAGCGAAGCACCTCCAGGCAGTGCCGCATGGTGTCTGGCGACATCACCTCGGTCCGGTCGGGGCGCGCATCGACGTGGCAGTGCGTGCAGCGGAGGTTGCACCGGTAGCCGATGTTCACCTGGAGGACGTCGATCCCGGTCGGCCGAAGCCTGCCGACGCCTTGGGCGGCAAGGGCTGATTCGAAGGGCGGTATGCCGCAGTCGGGGGGCTGGATGGATGGCGACGGCTGGCCTGCCGTCGCCGCTGTAACGGTATCGTTTGCCATGGAGGCCTCCGGTTCGTGTTTGCCTGGTTAACGGCCCAGTTTCGCGTGCAGTTTCTCGGCCACCTGCCGGCCGCTCAGCGCGGCCCCCTCCATCGAGGCGAGGTAGTGCTGGTCGGTGTAGTCTCCGGCCAGGAAGAAGTTCGCGATCGGGCTGACCTGGTCGGGGCGGAACTTGTCCACGTCGGGCACGGCCTTGTAGACCGACTGCGGGATCTTGACCAGGGTCGACTTGAGCAGCCTGGCCTCCCTCGCTTTCGGGAAGCGGTCGCGGATGTCCTTCATGACCATCTCGATGACCACCTCGTTCGGCAGGTCCATCAGCTGGTGTGCCGGCGCGAGCACCAGGCTCATCACGCTGCCGCCGTTGGCGGAGCCGGTCCCGGCCTGGAAGTCCCCAGGGCAGGTGATCGACACGTCGGCGAAGGTGGCGAAGGTGGTCCCCTGCGAGAACATCAGGTTGTCCGTGTCGGTGATCTTGCGGTCGAACCAGAGCTGGCAGTTTGCCACCGGGCTGCCGACGAACTCGTGCAGGTTCCGGAAGTAGTCGTGCTGCAGCCACTCGTTCGGCACCACCTTCTTCACGTTATGCACCGGCAGGGCGGAGATGTAGGCGTCGGCCTCGATCTTGTGCCCGTCCCTGAGCACGGCGCACCGGACGCTCTGGTCGCCGTTCAGCTCGAAACGGGCGAGCGGCGCGTCGATGAAGATCCTGCCGCCCTTCGACTGGATATACTGGCGCATCGGCTCGATCATGGAGTCGCCGGGGTTCTTGTGGAAGAACCCGAACTTGGTGGCTTCGTAGTCGGTGCCGAAGTATTTGAAGATGGTGATCATCGGCCGGGCGCTGATCACGTTCGGCTCGATGAAGTTCATGGCCAGGGCGATGGCCCTCCAGAGTTTCTGCAGAGAGTTCTCGGAGGCGCCGTGCAGGCGGTGCCACTCGGAGTAGGTCAGGTGGTCCTGGCTCCGGAAGTACTCCTCGTTGCCGGCGAGCGCGGGGAAGAGCCCCTTGATGAGCGAGATCTTGTCCCACATGGTCAGGAAGTCCGCCTGGAGGCCGCCGACCACCTCGGCCCACGGGCTCGGCAGGTCGGCCTTGCGGAAGAGGGATTGCCTGCCGTCGGACTCGGCGTAGATCAGGGCGTGCTCCTTCCATTGGTAGTTGTCGCCGGCGCCGATCCTGCGGAGGTACTCCTGGAGCTGCGCATAGCCGCCGAAGACGATATGCAGGCCCGACTCGACCGAATCGCCGTCGCTGTCCTTCCAGACGGAGACCTTTCCTCCCAGCACCTTGCGTTTTTCATAAAGTTCTACCTGGTAACCGCGGTCGACAAGCTCGATCGCCGTGGTGAGGCCGGCGACACCGG
Organism: Chlorobi bacterium Chlorobi_1; assembly: GCA_900299075.1. Taxonomy (GTDB): domain Bacteria; phylum Bacteroidota; class Chlorobiia; order Chlorobiales; family Chlorobiaceae; genus Chlorobaculum. Next base: position 13,329 of record OMIK01000073.1, on the reverse strand, counting down.
CTCCGAAGATTGCTACTTTCAACGTTCCTTGGGATGGGTATGGTGGATGAAAACGATTTTCATGTAATATACGGGTTTCAGCCCGCAGGGAAAAGACGCGGTGCTACCGGTGCGGGGGACGCTTCGTGCCGATGGCCGGGTTTGCCGGGTGCGGGGCTTTCCGGCCCTGCGGGGGTATCCGGTTACTCTTCGAGCTTCTTCAGCATCCTGCCGATCTCGTCGAGGACGCGGAAACCGAGGTTGACCGACTCCTTGACGACGAACCTGAGGTCCTGGAACACCGGAGGCCCCGGTTTCGACGGGTCATGTTCATCCTTGCGGCCTTCGGCGGTGCGGTCGTCCTCTTCGACGGAAAATTTCCTGCAGTACTCCTTCATCTCTGTCCATTTAGTGCGAGGGCGCTTCATTACGCTGCCGGGCAGGGGCGCTCCGGCAAGAAACCTGTTGAGAGACTTCTATTATTAAGTTAAATTCTTGATTGCAAATACCAACTCCCTGCGCATCGTATTCGTTCCGCCTCTCTTTTTTGTCCTAATTTTTTTAGGAAAAATCTCGCAATTGTCCTCTTTTATTAAGAAATAGGCTTGTTTATTTCTTAGATTTCATTAATTTCTTACAAAATTGAAGGTTCCGTTATGTCAGGACATCTCGATCTCATCGACCTTAAAATCATCGAGTCACTCGGTGGCAACGGCAGGGTCCGCCTGAGCGAACTGGCGGAAGTGGTCGGCCTGTCGATCCCTTCGGTCAGCGAGCGGCTGGACAAGCTCCAGAAGAACGGCATCATCAAGGGGTTCACCATGGAGGTCGACGAGCGCAGGCTCGGCTTCGACATCCAGGCGTTCGTCCGGGTCCGGGTCGATTCGTCACGGCACTACAAATCCTTCATGGAGCATGTGATGAAGGAGGAGGAGATCATGGAGTGCTACTCGGTGACCGGCGAGGGTTCGCACATCCTCAAGGTCATGACGCACAACACGGCCTCGCTGGAGAGGTTCCTGTCGCGCATCCAGAGCTGGCCGGGGGTGCTCGGCACCAACACCAGCTTCGTGCTGTCGCAGCTGAAGAAGAACAACAGGATCAGCGCCGAGATCGTCCGGGGCAACCTCCAGGACCGCCAGGTGCTCCTCACCTTCGACGAGAAGAAATCAAGGAAATAAACAAGCCTTTTCGAAACAAAGTCCAATCATTGCAAACAAGCTAAAGGAGGATCTCTTGAGCAACGAGAGCAAAGCAAAAGGTGCGTCGACCTACTACGGCGCATACACATTCGGTACCGAGGTCATGCGTACGAAGCTTCCCAAGGAGGTGTTCAAGGCACTGCAGGACACCATCAAGGCAGGCAAGAAGCTTCCCCAGGATATCGCCGGCGTCGTGGCCCACGGCATGAAGGAGTGGGCGATGGAGCATGGCGCGACCCACTACACCCACTGGTTCCAGCCGATGACCGGCACCACCGCCGAGAAGCATGACGCGTTCCTCTCGATCGAAAGGGACGGCACCGCCATCGAGCGTTTCTCCGGCGAGCAGCTGATCCAGGGCGAGCCCGACGCGTCGAGCTTCCCCTCCGGCGGCATGCGCACCACCTTCGAGGCCCGCGGCTACACCGCCTGGGACCCGACCAGCCCGGCATTCCTCATGAAGGGTGGCAAGGGCCTGACCCTCTGCATCCCGACCGTCTTCATCTCCTACCACGGCGAGGCGCTCGACGAGAAGACCCCGCTGCTCCGCTCCATGGACGCCGTCAGCAAGGCCGCCATCAGGCTGCTCGATACGATCGGCATCACCGGCGTGCAGCGCGTCATCACCAACGCCGGCGTGGAGCAGGAGTACTTCCTGATCGACAAGAAGTTCTACTCGCAGCGTCCTGACCTGGTCATGACCGGCCGTACCCTCCTTGGCGCCCTGCCGCCGAAGGGCCAGCAGCTCGAGGACCACTACTTCGGCTCCATTCCGGACCGCGTGCTCGAGTTCATGCAGGAGGTCGAAGAGGATCTCTACCTCCTCGGCATTCCCGCCAAGACCCGCCACAACGAGGTCGCCCCGCACCAGTTCGAGATCGCCCCGACCTTCGAGCAGGCCAATATCGCCTCCGACCACAACCTGCTTATCATGGAGGTGCTGCGCAAGGTGGCCGACAAGAAAGGCTTCGCCCTGCTGCTCTTCGAAAAGCCCTTCGCCGGCATCAACGGTTCTGGCAAGCACAACAACTGGTCGATCGGCATCGACGGCGGCATGAACCTCCTCGATCCGGGTGAAACCCCTGAGTCAAACATCAGCTTCCTGGTCTTCCTGGTCAGCGTCCTCAAGGGCCTGCACAAGCGCGCAGCCGTGCTCCGCGCTTCGGTCGCCAGCATCGGCAACGACCATCGCCTCGGCGCCAACGAGGCTCCGCCGGCCGTCATCACCGCCTTCCTCGGCGCCCAGCTCGAGGGTGTCCTCGACGCGATCGAGAGCGGCAAGGTCGACCTGAAGAGCCAGAAGCAGCTCATCGACCTGGGCCTCGGCCACCTGCCGGTGCTCAACAAGGACTACACCGACCGCAACCGCACCTCGCCGTTCGCCTTCACCGGCAACAAGTTCGAGTTCCGCGCCGTCGGCTCCAGCCAGCCGGTCTCCGTGCCGAACATGGTGCTCAACACCATCATGGCCGAGGGTATCGACGCCACCGTCGACGCCATCAAGGCGAAGGTCGCCGCAGGCACGTCGGTCGGGGATGCCATCCAGGAGGCGATCCGCGAGGGCATCGTCGCCACCAAGGATGTCCGCTATCCCGGCGACAACTACAGCGAAGACCTGCAGCGGGCCGCTGCCCAGCGCGGGCTGCCGAACATGAAGAACACCCCGGAAGCCGTCCGCGCCTGGATCCAGAAGGACACGGTCGACATGTTCGTCAAGTACGGCGTGCTCACCGCAGAGGAGATCGACTCCCGCTACAACGTCCGCCTCGAGCGCTACGTCAAGGGCATCGACATCGAAGCCAAGACGCTGCTCCTGATGATCAACACCATGGTCATCCCGGACGTCTCCGAGTACCAGGGCGACATCAGCAGCTCCTTCAACAACCTCTTCGCCGCATCCGAAGTGATCGGCATCTCCGATGAGGCGCTGAAGAGCCAGGGTGCACACCTGAAGGGCCTCGCCGAGAACCTCTCAAAGGTGATCGAGCTTGCCAAGGTGCTCGAGGAGACCGTCGAGGAGATGGAGGAGCTGGAGAGCGAGCTCGAGAAGGCGGACTTCTGCTCCGCGAGGATCCTGCCCTGCATGCTCGCCGTCCGCGAGGTCGCCGACAAGCTGGAGTTCCAGGTCGACCGCAGCCGCTGGCAGCTGCCGACCTACTCGGAAATGCTCTTCGAGCACTGAGGAAGGGAACGCGTATCCAACGAAAAAGGCCTGCATCCGCAGGCCTTTTTCGTTATGGTGAATTCGCTGTCGGTATCGCTATCGAATCCGATTTCGATTACGACAGCGATACCGATACCGATGAAGAAGGGGGCGGAGCTACTCGCCGATGATCTTGACGAGGACGCGCTTGCTTCTCCTGCCGTCGAACTCACCGTAGAAGATCTGTTCCCAGGTGCCGAAGTGGAGCTTGCCGGCCGTCACGGCGACCACCACTTCGCGTCCCATCACCTGCCGCTTGTGGTGGGCGTCGCCGTTGTCCTCGCCGGTCCGGTTGTGCCGGTAGCGGGACGGGTCGTGCGGGGCGAGCTTCTCCAGCCACTCCTTGTAGTCCGCGTGGAGCCCGGGTTCGTCGTCGTTGATGAAGACCGACGAGGTGATGTTCATCGCATTCACGAGGTACAGCCCTTCCCTGATGCCGCTCTCCCTCAAAGCGGATTCGACCTCCCTGGTGATGTTCACGAACTCCATCCGGGCCGGGACCTCCATCAGGAGCTCCTTGTAATATGATTTCATGGCTACATGAATATGTTGCAAAGAGAGTCCGAAATGCCTTATTTTTCGGTCTTTCAATGTAACAAGAAATCCCAGGGAACCCTTCCATGTCCGAACTCTTCCAGTATCCGATGCCGTTTCCCGGCTGGTGGCTCGATTACTACTACTACGTCACCTGGACGCTGGCCATGCTGTTCCTGGCCGCCGGCTGGGCGGTCTTCTACCGTTATGGCAAGTTCTCCTACGGCGTCGACTTCGGCTGCCTCTGGAAGACCACGCTGCTGGTGGTTATGACCACCATCGCCCTCGGCGGCCCGCAGTACTACAATACGAAGTTCAGCGCCCAGCACGGCAACGACGGCGATGCCGTGCGGCTTTCCGCTGACCGGATCGAGTACCTGTCGCGCAGCGGCGCCAGGAAGCAGTTCCTCTACAAGGACATCGTCTCGATCTACCAGGAGCAGGTGACCTACAACCCCCCGCAGAAGATCTTCGTCGTTGCCAGGAATGCCGGGCTGCGCGACTCGCTCTTCGTCACCGAGGGTGCGTATGGGCTGCCGAAATCAGCGGACCTCCTCAAAGAGCTGTCCGAGCGTACCGGCCTGCCGGTCAAGAGGCCCTGACCCCTTACTCCTGAATCCGTTTCCATGGGACCGCTAAGGGCCGGGGCGCAACGGCTGGTGCTCGACATCGGCAACACGAGCACCACGATGGCGGTGTTCGGCGACGGCCCTGATCCGCTGGTCCGGCGCGTGCAGAGCGGCGCGCTTCTCGTGCCCGGGGCGGCTGCAGATACCTTCCGGAAACTGTCGCTCGAATGCGGCCCCTTCAGCGAGGTGGCCATCTGCAGCGTGGTGCCAGGCATCGCTTCCCTGTGTGCCGAAGCGATCAGCACCGCCCTGTCGGTGCCGGTTGTGCCTATCGGCTCCGGGCTCCGGCTGCCGTTCACCCTCAGCTACGAAAATTCCAATGCCTTCGGGGCCGACCGTCTCGCGCTGTGCGCCTGGAGTTCGACCATCTTTTCCGGCCGGGCCCATATCGCCGTCGACATCGGCACGGCCATCACCTTCGACGTCCTCGATTCAAAAGGGGGGTATGTCGGGGGGCTGATCATGCCGGGGATCGACGTGATGGCGGGCGCGCTGCACTCGAGGACCGCCCAGCTTCCCCTGGTCGGCATCGACAGCCGTCCGGCCCTGCTCGGCAGGTCCACCGGCGAGTGTATCAGGAGCGGGATTTTCTGGGGTGCGGTCAAACAGGTCGAGGGGCTGGTCGCGGAGATCGTCCGCTACCTCCGCGAAGAGCTCGGTGAGGCTGAGGTGGGGGTCATCGCCACCGGGGGTAACAGCCGGCTGATCGCCGATGAGATTGCCTCCATCGACGTGGTCGACGAACTTGCCGTGCTTCGCGGCACCCTGCTGCTGCTGGAGCTGAATCCTCCCTGAGTTTTTTTCGCTATCGGTATCGCTATCGAAATCGAATCCGATAGCGATACCGATGATGATCGGGTAGTCCTACCTTTTTTCCGAAAACCACGCCCTGGCATCGTCGATGGCGCCGGAAACCTCCTCTTTCGCCACCTCCTCGCCGTGCAGGAAGGCGTGGCCGATGCGGTCGACCAGCACGAAACGGAGCTTTCCGCCTACCTTCTTCTTGTCCGAGAACATGCTCTCGAAGATGGCATCGCTGCCGTGGGCAAGGAAGCGCTTTTCGATGACCCCCCTGGGAAAGCGGAAGCGCTTCATGAGGCCGAGTCCCTCGGCGAGTGCGGCTTCCGGCAGGAAGCCGAGGCGGTGCGACAGGAAGAGGGCGCAGACCATGCCGATCGCGACCGCTTCGCCGTGGCGCAGGTTGCGGTATTCGGCAAGCTTCTCGAAGCCGTGGGCGAAGGTGTGCCCGAAGTTGAGCGTTGCCCGCAGTCCCGTGGTTTCGCGGAAATCCCTCTCCACCACCTCGGCCTTGATGAACGCGCTCCGGCTGACCGCTTCGGTCAGGTAGGGCTCCCTGAAGCGGACCACTTCGTCGAAGTTCTCCTGCAGGAAGTCGAAGAAGCTCCGGTCGGAGATGAAGCCGTATTTGACCACCTCGGCCATGCCGCCATAGATCTCGCGTGAAGGGAGCGACTTCAGGATCGAGGGGTCGATCAGCACCAGCTCGGGCAGGTGGAAGAAGCCGATGAGGTTCTTGCCGAGGGGGTGGTTGATGGCCACCTTGCCGCCGATCGAGCTGTCGGTCATGGCCAGCAGGGTGGTCGGCAGCTGCACCACCGGGATACCCCGGTAGTAGCTGGCGGCGATGTAGCCCCCGAGGTCGCCGACCACGCCGCCGCCGACCGCCAGCAGGTTCCAGCCCCGGTCGACGTCGGCTTCGATCATCGCCCCGTAGAGCTTCCAGGCGGAGGAGAGGCTCTTGGAGGTCTCGCGGGCAGGAACGACGAGCTCCCTTGTCTGGAACCCCTGCCGGTGCAGCGCTTCCAGGACCTGATCGCCGAACAGCCTGCGGGTGTTCTCGTCGAAGAGCACCACGCACTTCCTGCCGAGTCCATGGGCCGCGTACAGATCGCCGATAGCATCGACGACGGGCGTCCTGACGACGATATGGCTTGACGGGCTCTCCATGTTCACTTCTCCTTGTTGATGTTCCTTGCGGACTTCCTGATGTGCCGTTCGATCTTCCTGGTCAGCTCCTCGACCGACGAGCCTATTTTTTTTGAATCGGTGACGACGACGAGGTCCGACTTGAGGTATCTCGGTTCACGCTTTTCAAGCATCGCGGTGATCCTCGCCAGGATCTCCTCCCTGGTCAGCCGCCGTCCGTCATCGGCCTTCAGTAGCGGCCGGTCGGTCTTGTGCTGCAGCCGCATGGCCAGGATCTCGGGGCTCGACTTCAGGTAGACCAGCGTGCCGTGCGACCTGATGATCGACAGGCAACGGTCGTTTTCAAGCACCCCGCCGCCAAGGGAGACCACCAGGTCGTTGCGGGCGCAGAGCGCTTCGAGGCTCCGGAGCTCCATGGCGCGGAAGCCGGCTTCGCCATCCTCGGCGAAGATCCTGTTGATGCTCTTTCCGGCGTCGAGCTCGATCGCCTTGTCGAGGTCGACGAACTCGAAGCCGAGGGAGTTGGCAAGCAACGGGCCGATCGTCGATTTTCCGGATCCGCTGAAGCCGGTAAGGAATATCAGGGAGTGGTGTTTCATCATGCCGGGCCCATGCGACGGGCATCTGTTTCGTTTGCGCCAAATATACGAAAAAAAGGCCCGAGGGGAGCCCTTCAGGTTGTTTCCGCGGCTGAAAGATGCTAGCTTTGGCCACAGATCGAAAATCGTGGAATGAACAGACATGAAGAGGCTCTCCATCATCAAGGCCGGCAGCACCTTCGCCTCGACGGGCCGGCGCTTCGGGGATTTCGAGGACTGGATCATCTCCGGCCTCGGCAGTTTGCGCTGTCCGGTCGAAGTGGTTGACGCGATGCACGGCGGAGGCCTGCCGGAGCCGGGCGATTGCTGCGGTGTGGTGGTGACCGGCTCCCACGCCATGGTGACCGACAACCTGCCCTGGAGCCTCGGGATCGAGCGATGGATTCCCGGCCTTGTCGATGCGGGGGTGCCCTTCCTCGGCATCTGCTACGGCCACCAGCTGCTCGGCCGCGCCGCCGGGGGCGTGGTCGGCTACCACCCGCTCGGTACCGAGTCGGGGACCGTCTGCATCCGGCTTGCCGACGATGCCCGGCAGGACAGGCTGTTCGACGGAATCCCCGGAACCTTCGCCGCCCATGCGACCCACGCCCAGAGCGTGCTCGACCTTCCGCCCGGTGCCGTGCGCCTTGCGGGCAACGCCTTCGAGCCGAACCACGCCTTCAGGGTGGGGCGATGCGCCTGGGGGGTGCAGTTCCACCCTGAGTACTCGACCGAGGTGATGGCGGCTTACCTCGAACAGGACGCCCTGGCAGGGGTTTCGGCGGGAGAGGCGCCCTGGGCGGGCAGGGTGCTCACGAATTTTGCCACGATTGCGTGCCGGGAGAGCTGAGCCTCGAGGAGAGGCTGGTCAGGCGGCGCTTCGAACGACAGTTCTTCACGGCCATCGCAAGGGCCCGGGGCTCGGCGACGATCACGACAAGCCTCTTGCCGCGGGTGGCAGCCGTGTAGACCAGGTTCCTCTCGAGCAGGGTGAAGTGCTGCATCGCCAGGGGGATCACCACGGCGGGGTACTCCGAGCCCTGGCTCTTGTGGATGCTTGTCGCATAGGCGAGCGCCACCTCGTCGAGCTCCCCGAAGGCGTACTCCACGCGGTGGCGGTCGTAAAGCACCGTCATCAGCCCCTCCTCGACGCTGACGCTCTCCACCAGGCCGATGTCGCCGTTGAACACCTCCTTGTCGTAGTTGTTGACCATCTGGATCACCTTGTCGCCCGGCGCGAAGGTGCTGCCGAAGCGCTCCACCTTCGGCCCGGCAGCGCCGTTCAGGGCGGCTTGCAGGTCGGCGTTCAGCGACTTTGCCCCGATGCCGCCCCGGTTCATCGGGGTCAGCACCTGGATGTCGCGGACGGCGTCGAGCCCGAACCGTTTCGGGATGCGCTCGGTCACCAGCTGCATGAGCTTCGAGTGGAGCTCCTCGGGCGATGCGGCGGGCACGAGGTAGAAGTCCGTCAGCGCGTCGCCCTCGGCCGTGAGGGGCATCTCGCCCTGGTTGATCCGGTGGGCGTTCACGATGATCATCGATTCGGCCGCCTGGCGGAAGATCTCGGTCAGGCGGACGGTTGGCAGGGCTCCGGAGTCGATCATGTCGGAGAGGACCGCGCCGGGGCCAACGGAGGGGAGCTGGTCGACATCGCCGACGAAGACGACGGCCGCCTTGTCGGGGATCGCCGCCACCAGCTTCTGCATCAGCACCACGTCCACCATCGAGGTTTCGTCGACCACCACGAAGGAGGCTTCGAGCGGGTTGCCGCGCCCCCTGCGGAAGTCGAAGGCCTTCGGGTCGAACTCGAGCAGGCGGTGGATGGTTTTGGCCTCGATGCCGGTCGACTCGGAGAGTCGCTTGGCGGCGCGCCCGGTCGGGGCGCAGAGTGCGACCGGCACCTTCTCGCGCCGCAGCACCGAGAGGATCGCCCTGAGCAGGGTGGTCTTGCCGACGCCCGGCCCGCCGGTGATGATCGACACCTTGCTCGACAGGACCAGCGTGACGGCGCTCCGCTGGGAAGGGGAGAGCTCGAGGCCGGTCTCCCGTTCGACCCAGGGGAGGATATCGTGCGGGTCCAGGGGCTTCCACGGCAGGATGCCCTGCCGGAGCCGCATGAGCCCCTGTGCCAGGCTCTTCTCGGCCTGGTGGAGCTGGGCGAGGAAGATGCATTGCTCCCCTCCGAGCTCTTCGGCGACGACGGTCCCCCGGCGCTTCTCGGTCTCGACGGCTTCCGCCACAATCGGCGGATCGATGCCGAGGAGCCTGGAGGCTTCGGCCACGAGCGTGCCGGCAGGGACGGCGCAGTGCCCTTCGAGGGCCATGTTCGCGAGCACGTGGCGGATGCCCGCCTCGGCCCTGATGAGCGAGTTTTTTTCGATGCCGAGGCTTTCGGCGATGGTGTCGGCGGTCTGGAAGCCGATGCTGTCGATGTCGAGGGAGAGGCGGTAGGGGTTTTCGCTCACCATGGCGATGGCCGCCTCCCCGTAGAGCTTGTAGATCCGCCATGCCCTTGCCGTGCCGACGCCGTGTGACTGCAGGAAGAGCATGATGTCGCGCACCGCCTTCTGTTCGGCCCATGAGGCGGTGATCATCGAGATCCGCTTTTCACCGATGCCGGGCACCTCGCCGAGCCGCTCCGGGTGCTGCTCGATCACCTCGAAGACCGAGTCGCCGAACGCCTTCACCAGCTTTTTTGCGAAGAAGGGGCCGAGCCCCTTGACCAGGCCCGAACCGAGGTAGCGCTCGATGCCGTCGATGGTGGTCGGGGCGACCGGCGTGATCAGGGTCGCCTTGAACTGGATGCCGTGGGTGCGGTCGTTCTTCCAGCTTCCGAGGCACTCCATGAACTCGCCGGGGGCGGGGGAGGCCGCCGTGCCGATGACGGTCACCAGCTCCCGTTTGCCGCGAACCTTCAGGCGGAGCACCGAGAAGCCGGTCTCGGCGCTATGGTAGGTCACCCGCTCCACGGAACCGGAGAGGCGTTCGATGTCGGGCGGCACCGAGCTGTTTTCGCTCATATCGCCATCTCGGTTTTGATTGCTTGGATCGCCGGGCCGTTCCGATCTCTCCGCCGGAGCGGCGGTGGGGCCGCAGGGCAGGGCGTGCCGTGCCCTCCTAGTTGCGGAAGCTCTCTGACTGCAGCTCTCTCAGGAGGCGGTCGCATTCCGTATCGGCCATGCGCCGCGTGCCGAGCGAAACCTCTGCCGACCCGGCGTTCGAATCGATCTTCGAGAGTCGGACGATCTCCTCGTTGAGCTGTAGGATCTCCCCGAGCACCGTGGCTGCGTTGCCAAGGAGGCCGTTCGACTTCCGTCCGGAAACCGCTTCCATCGATTTGAGGCGGCTTTCCGCATGTTTGACGGCAGCGTTCATCGGGGCCTCGATCGCGGCTTTTTCCGGGGCGGAGAGGGTATGGATGTGCTGCATCTGGAGGATGGCGATGCCCTGGACGGCGTTTTCCGCCTGGGCGGCGAGCTTCTCCATTTCGATCCGTTTCGAAACCGGCGTCGTCTTCTGTGCGGCTTTCGCAAGGTCGTCATGGAACTTCTGGAGCAGCTCGGCGCCGATCGTGCCCGACAGTTCGAGCGCCTTGATGTTCGTGTTCTGCGGCGCCACCAGCAGCAGGGGGGCGTCGATCTGTTTCAGCTGCTTCCAGGAGCGTTCGAATTTACCGAGCAGTTCACGCTCCTTTGCGCTGCCCTGTTCGCCGATCAGTTTCCGCAGTTTGCCGAGGTCCCGCTCCACCGTTGCCGATGCGCTTTTCGACTCCTCCGAGAAGTTGGCGGACTCTTCGTCGCGCTCCGAGAGCACGGCGCACTTCTCCAGCTCCGCCGCCCTGGCAAGGTTCAGGCGCATGTCGGAGAGCAGCAGCTGCCTGCGCATCGAAGGGCTGCCGTCACGGCCGGCTGTTCCGTCCGGTAAACGGGTGGCGGCGAAGAAGACGATCGCCGCGGTCGCGACGAGGCTCAACGCCCAGATGATGCCTGTTTTTGTCCTGCCTGCTCCTGACGGTCGGGAATCCATGGTACTGCTCCGGAAGAAGATGTTTGGGTGTGGTTGAGGATACGATCCGTGAATATACGAAACGGAACCGCACGGCTCGCGCTCCGTTCAGCTCCTGCCGGTGATCGTGCCGTGGAGCTCGTAGGCGGTCGTATCGTGGATTATTGCGGTGGCGAAGTCGCCCGGTTCGATGTCGAGGCTTTCCGGGATCGAGAGGATTGCCTCGTTGTCGACTTCGGGGGCATCGTAGCGTGTCCTGCCGTAGGCGGTATCGTCGTCGACCTCGTCGATGACCACCTTGAGCGTGGTACCTTCGTACCGCCGGTTGAGTTCGGCGGAGATCCCCTCCTGGAGCTCCATCAGCTCCGAGACGCGAGCCTCCTTCTCCTCGTCGCCGACCGTGTCCTCCAGGGCGTAGGCCGGGGCGTGCTCTTCGTGCCGGTAGGGGAAACAGCCGAGCCGGTCGAAGCGGGTCTCGCAGACGAACCCGAGCAACTCCTCGAACTCGGCGCGGCTCTCGCCGGGGTAGCCGGCGATCATGGTGGTGCGCAGGCGGATTTCCGGATTGCGCTCACGGATCCCCTCGACGAGCCTGATCGTCTCCTCTCGTCCGACGCCGCGCTGCATCGAGCGCAGGATGCGGTCGCTGATGTGCTGCAGCGGCATATCGAGGTAGTCGCAGACATTCTCCCGCTCCCGCATGGTGTCGACCACCTCCATCGGGAAGTTGAGCGGGTAGGCGTAGAGCAGGCGGATCCACTCGAACCCCATGTCGGAGATCCGCAGCACCAGGTCGTTCAAGGCGCTCTTCCCGTAGAGGTCGTAGCCGTAGAGGCTGATGTCCTGGGCGATGAGGTTCAGCTCCCTGACCCCTTTGCGCTGCAGTGACGAGGCTTCGCGCAGCAGCTGTTCGACCGGCTGGCTCCGGTAGGCTCCCCTGATCTTCGGTATGGAGCAGAAGGAGCAGCGGCGGCTGCATCCCTCGGAGATCTTCAGCCATGCGTGGTGCGAGGGGGTGAGGAGGCTCCGTTCGTCGGCGAGCTCCTCGCGGTAGCGAGCTCCGATGGCTGCCAGCACCTCCGGCAGCTCCCTCGTGCCGAAGAGGCCGTCCACCTCCGGAAGCTCCTCGGCGAGCTCCTTCCGGTAGAGTTCTACCAGGCAGCCCATGACGTAGACCTTGCGGACGGAGGCGGCCTGTTTCAGTTCGATGGCGGCGAGGGTCTCGTTGATCGACTCCTCCTTGGCGTCGAGGATGAAGCCGCAGGTGTTGATCAGGACGATGTCTGCCTCTTCGGCGGTCTCGGCCAGAGACAGGCCGCAGGCCGAGGCGTGCGCCAGGATGCGCTCGCTGTCGACCGTGTTCTTCGAGCAGCCGAGGCTCAGGAGGAAGAGCGACGGGTGCGTGGTTCCGTTGTTGTTATCCCTGTGCATTGCCGTTGCCGTTGAACTCGGAAAGGAACGACTCCTTCCATTCGGTGAAGGTGCCGGACTCGATGTGTTGGCGCGCCGTCGAGGTGAGCCAGAGGAAGAAGGAGATGTTGTGCAGCGAGCAGAGCTTCAGGCCGAGGATCTCGCCGACGTTGAGCAGATGGCGGATATAAGCTCGCGAGTAGTTCCTGCAGACGTGGTTGCCGAAGCCCTCGTCGATCGGCCGGAAGTCCTCCGAGAACTTCGCGGACCTCAGGTTCAGGGCGCCTTTCCGGGTGTAGACCCTGCCGTTGCGCCCTTCCCTCGTGGGGATGACGCAGTCGAACATGTCGATGCCCCGCTCGATCGCGTTCAGGATGTTGGATGGGGTTCCCACCCCCATCAGGTAGCGGGGTTTCGACTCGGGGAGGAGGGTATGGGAGAGCTCCAGCATCCGGTACATCTCCTCGGCCGGCTCGCCGACCGCCATGCCGCCCACGGCGTAGCCGTCGAAATCCATCCCGGCCAGGGCCCGGCTCGAGTGGGCCCGGAGGTCGTCGTAGGTGCCGCCCTGGGTGATGCCGAACTGGAACTGCCCGTGTCCGTAGAGCGGGTCGGTCGACAGGAATCGGCTTCTCGCCCGTTCCGCCCAGCGGAGTGTCAGCTCGCCCGACTTGCGGACGTACCCCTTGTCGGCGGGCCACGGCGGGCATTCGTCGAGCGGCATCATGATGTCGCTGCCGATGATGCGCTGGGTGTCGACAACGTTTTCGGGGGTGAAGGTGATGCGCCTTCCGTCAAGGTGCGACTTGAAGGCCACCCCCTCCTCGGTGATCTTCCGCAAT
>OMIK01000072.1 GCA_900299075.1 Chlorobi bacterium Chlorobi_1 | reverse complement strand
GCGCGGCTGGTTTCACGAACCATTCCACAGCCCCCGGCTTCTCCCGCTGGGTAAGCTGCTGGCCCAGGTTCGACGGTCATCCATCTGCTCATGCATTATGGAGGGCTTCGATGACGATGCCTACCGGCAATCAACAGAACTCCCTGACCAAGTTAGCGCATTGGGCGTAATAAGGCAATGCAGCCACCAGCGCCGCAGTACGGACGCCTCCGGAGGAACACTCCTGGAATTCCGCCTGAACGACGGTGGTGATGACCAGGGAGTTGTGGAACGTGTATACCCGGAGGCCGGCAAGGACGGTTTCGCAGCCTTGCCATCGAAATCGCTATCGCTATCGAAATCGGGCAGTCGATTCGGATTACGATTCCCGATAGCGACCTCGATAGCGATAGCGAGAGGAGGAGATGGGGCTACGCTTCCCGCTCGAAGCAGGCGACGGTCTCGATGTGGCTGGTCTGGGGGAACATGTCCACCGGCTGGATCGTGGTGAGGCGGTAGCCCCTTGCGGCGATCTCCTTGCCGTCGCGGGCGAGGTTGGATGGGTTGCAGCTGACGTAGACGATGCGCTCGGGCTGGAGCTTGAGCATGGTGTCGAGCGCCTTGGGGTGCATGCCGGCACGGGGCGGATCGGTGACGATGACCCTCGGGGCAGCGTAGGGCGAGAGCTTCTCCTGCATCTGGTGGAAGTCCTTGAGGTCGGCCTGGAAGAAGACGGCGTTGCCGATGCCGTTGCGCTCGGCGTTCTTCTCCGCGTCAGCAATGGCGCTTTCGACCACCTCGATGCCGATCGCCTGGCGGCAGTGGCGGGCGAGGTAGAGGGTGATGGTGCCGGTGCCGCAGTAGAGGTCGTAGACGGTGTCCTCGGGGCGGAGCTTCGCTTTGGCGAGGATCTGGTCGTAGAGCGCCTCGGCCTGCCGGGTATTGGTCTGGAAGAAGGAGTTGGCGGAGATCCTGAAGTCGAGCTCGCCGAGCCGCTCGGTGACGAACCCTTCGCCGCTGACGAGGTACTCGGCCTCTCCGGTGGCAACGGTGTTGCGGCGTGAGGTGACGTTGTTGACGACGGTCATCGCCTGGCCGGGGAGGGCAGCTTCGAGCCGCTCCTGCAGCGCCTGCATCACCGCCTTCTCGTACCAGGAGGTGACGATGTTGACCATGAGCTGGTCGTGTCGTTCGCTGTACCGCAGCATGACGTTGCGCAGGAACCCTTCGTGCGCCTTGGCGGCGTAGGGGGCGAGCCCCTTTTCGAGGGCGAAGCCGCGCACGGTCGTGAGCACGGTGTTCATGCAGGCCTTGGCGAGGTAGCAGGTGTCAAGGTCGAGCACCTTCTCGAAGTTGCCGGGGGCGTGGAAGCCGAGGGCGAAGGTTTTCGGCTTGGCGAGCTCCTCCAGCGCCATCTCCTCGGGCATGAGGTAGCGGGCGCTGGAGCAGGAGAACTCCACCTTGTTGCGGTAGTGGAACTGCTCGGGCGCGGCGATGGGTGGCAGGACATCAGGGTTTTCGAAGCCGCCGATGTGCACGAGGTCGTCCGACACCTTCTTCCTCTTGTAGCGGAGCTGGGCCTCGTAGGCAACGTGCATCCACTTGCAGCCGCCGCAGACGCCGAAGACCGGGCAGAGGGGGTCGACGCGGTCGGCCGAGGGTTCGAGGAGCTCGACGCACACCGCCTCGAGGTAGCGCTGCTTCGCCTTGGTGACCCTGGCCGAGACGCGGTCGCCGACGGCGAGCATGCCTTTGACCATGACCCCCATGCCGGTTTCGGTCCTGCCGAAGCACTGGTCCTTCTCTGCCGGGTCGATGATGCCGAGTTCGATGATGTCGCCTTTCCTGTACTGGTGTTCCACGGTTCGCTGTTAGGTTGGAGTTTGGGTATCGGCCGCTGCGCTCATGCGCCCGGCTCCGGATTGGTGAGGAGCGCCGCCCCGAAGACACCGGCGCTGTCGCCGAGTACCGGCGGCAGGACGGGGATGTCGAGGGTGCGGTTGAAGAGGTGCGCCTCGATGGCGCGCCGGGCCTCCGGGGAGTAGAGCTGCCTGATGTTCCCGACGCCGCCGCCGATGATGACGAGGTCGGGGTCGAGGATGTTGACGACCGCTGCCAGCGCACGCCCGAAGGAGGTGACGAGGCGGTCGATGGTGCGCCTGGCGGCCTGGTCGCGGCCGGAGGCCGCCGCGATCTCCCGGAGGGAGAGGCGCCTGCCGCTCGACGACTGGTAGAAGGCTTCAAGGGCAGGGCCCGAGATCACGGTCTCCACGCAACCCCTGCGGCCGCAGTAGCAGGGGGATGACTCCCCCGGGATGGGATTATGGCCCCACTCGCCGGCGATGCCGTGCGCCCCGCGGATGATCTTCCCGTCGCAGACGATGCCGCCTCCGACGCCGGTGCCGAGGATGATGCCGAAGGCGGTCCTTGCGGAACGG
Source organism: Chlorobi bacterium Chlorobi_1 (assembly GCA_900299075.1). Lineage (GTDB taxonomy): Bacteria > Bacteroidota > Chlorobiia > Chlorobiales > Chlorobiaceae > Chlorobaculum. The sequence goes on along the minus strand of OMIK01000072.1, from coordinate 32,163 downwards.
CCCATCTCGTCACGGCCGGCGCCCATCAGCGTCTCGGCGAGGGCGAAGCAGTTGGCGTCGTTCTCGACCGACACCGCCATGCCGAGCACCTCCTCGAGGTCCTTGCCGAGGGGCATGCCGTTCAGGCAGGTGGTGTTGGAGTTCTTGACCACCCCGTCGGACCCCTCGGTGCGGCCGGGGGTGCCGATGCCGATCGACTCCGGGCGAGGGATGCCGCTCTTTTCACTCATCGACCGGACAAGCCCGGAGATCTGCATGAGGATGTGGCCGTAGCCGCGCTCCTGCCCGGTGGCTACCCGCTCGCGGATGACCGGCTGCTGCGCCTCATCGATGATCACCCCCTCGATCTTGGTGCCGCCGAGGTCGATGCCCCACCTCATGCTCACGGGCGCATCCCCCGTTCGCGAAGGGCCGAACCGTGCACGTAGCGCTTGACGATCCATGCCGCGACGGTATAGACCAACGATGCGCTGGCGATGCCGACGGCGATGCCGCCGAGCACGTCGCCGGGATAGTGGACGCCGACGTAGATGCGCGAAAGGGCGACCAGGAGGCCGTACAGCAGCATCACCGCCACATAGGCCCGGTCGACCAGGGCCCCTGCACGGAAGAAGATCCAGACGGTCGTGGCGACGGCCGCGGAGTTGGCGGCATGGGAGGAGGCGAAGGACCAGGAGCGGCTCTGGCTGACGAGGAGCCGGACCCCTTCGAGGGCGAAGCAGGGGCGTACGCGGTGGAAGAGGGGCTTCAGGATGCCGGAGGCGGTGAAGTCGGCAATGCCGACGGCGATCGCGGCGAGGAGGAGGACGACGAGGCCGTCCCGCCCCCTTCTCACGATCATGAAGGCCCCGGCGAGGAGGAGGAGGGGCAGGGAGAGGGCCGCATCGGTCAGGAAAAGCATCAGCTCGTCGGCGGCCGGATGGGCAAGATGCCCGTTCACCAGCCGGAAGAGCCAGATGTCCGCCTGCTCGATGGGGCCCATGGTCAAGCGGTTACTTCCGCCCCCCTTTTCCGGGTTTCTGCTGCGCCTTGTGCGCGGCGGCCACCTGGAGCGCCGCGGCGGACTTCTCCGCGTCGGTGGTGGTGATGTTGATGTAGTACTGCTGCGCGACGCTGAAGACGTTGAACATCATGTAGTAGAGCCCGAGGCCCGCCGGCATGTTGTTGAAGAACAGCAGCATCATGGCCGGGAACATCCAGGCCATCACCTTCATCTGCTCGTTGCTCTGGGTCGACGGGGTGATCTTCTGCTGGAGGTAGACGGTCACGGCCATCAGGATCGGGAAGACCGCGATGTGGTCGCCGTAGAGCGGCAGCTTGAAGCCGAAGTCGAGGATCGAGTCGGGAACCGAGAGGTCCTTCGCCCAGAGGAAGCCATGCTGGCGGAGCTGGATCGAGGAGCGGAAGACGTAGAACATCGCGAAAAGGAGCGGCATCTGCAGCACCGTCGGCAGGCAACCGCCGAGCGGGTTCACGCCGGCCTCCTTGTAGATGCGCCCGAGCTCGCTCTGGAGCTTCGCCGGGTTGTCCTTGTACTTGTCCTGCACCTCCTTCATGAGGGGCTGCAGCTCTGCCATCTTCTTCATCGACTTGGTCGATGCCATCGAGAGCGGGTAGGTGACCGCCTTGATCAGGAAGGCGAAGATGATGATGATGAGGCCGTAGTTGCCGACATACCTGTTGAGGAGGTTGAAGACCGGCAGGATGATGTACTCGGCGAAGGGGCGGGTCAGCCAGTCCCAGCCGAAGTCCATGATCTTCTCCAGGCCGACGTTGAGCGACTTGACCGTGTTGTAGTCGAGCGGGCCGGCATAGATCCGGTAGTGGTCCTCGACCACGTTGCCGCCTGCGGGCAGGTTCATCTTGAGCGCCGCGATATAGTTCTCGAAGTCGCTGCCGTTGGCCTTGGAGCCCTTGAGGTAGACGCCGTCGGTGTCACGCGAGGGGATCAGGGCCGCGACGAAGTACTTGCTGCGGACGGCCGCCCACTGGGCCTTGCCGGACTCCTCCTCCTTGTAGAATGGCTGCTTGGAATCCTTCGCGTCGAGCTTGACGATGCCGCCGCCGAGGTAGGCGCTCGAGAGGGCGTTGTTCGCCTCGTCCACCTTGTCCTTTTCGGAGTAGGCCATGCCGCCATCCCAGGCGAGCTGGTACTGGTTGCCGGCAATGGTGGATCCGAAGCCGGTCATCTTGAGGTCGTAGCCGATGGTGTAGCTGTCGCCGGTGAAGGTGTAGGTCACCTGCATACTCCTCGACGAGTCGACATCGAGCACGAAGGAGAGCGATGCCTTGTTCGCGCCGGCCACCGTAAGGGCGGGTTCGGCGGAGAGGCAGCGGAAGTTGAGGTCGCGGGTGTCGATACGCTTGCCGTCGCTGGTCAGGAAGAGCATCGACAGCGCACCCTTGTCGCGGGACTGGATGAGGTCGTAGGGCTTGTGCAGGCCATCGAGGTGCCTTTTCATGACGAGGGATTTCAGCGTGGCACCCTTCGTGGAGATGGTCGCCTTCATCAGGTCGTTCTCGACGGTAACCAGCCGCTCGGCACCGGCGGCAGCGGAGGCAAACGAGCCGAGGCTGTCGGCCTTCGTTGCCGTCGAAGCGGTTGCCGGGGCCTGCTGCGTTGCCACCAGCTCCCTGCGGGCGGCTGCCTGCTCCAGTCCGGCCTTCTGCTGCGGCTTCATGAACTGCAGCCAGACCATCATGATCACAGCGATCAGGGCGAACCCTACCACCGAATTTCTATCCATTAGTGCAAATCTTTAGAATTACCTGCTGTCGAATTTTTTGCAGGAGGCACCGGATCGTAGCCCCCGCGTGAAAACGGATTGCAGCGAAGCACCCGCCAGACGGTCAGCCACGTTGCATAAAAGATATTGTGCGTGCCGTAGGCCTGCAGGGCATAATTGGAACAGGTGGGCTGGTACTTGCAGGATGGGCCGAGCAGCGGGGAGAGGAATGCCTGGTAAAACCTTATCAGAAGGATAGGAACCGCGTTGAAGAATCTCCGGATCGAATCGCCGTTCATAACGCACCTTTCGGATAATCGGCGTCAACCGCCTTGTTCATGCTCATCGCCCGCAACGCCCTTCTCCTTCACGAATGCCTTCAGCAGCCTGCCCACTTCGCCCCGGAACTCCAGGAGCGATGGTACCATATCCCTTCTGCCCCGGTACATGAACGCTATGAACTCGACCTGTTGCGGTTCACCGGCAAGCCAGGCCGACAGTGCCGATTTTTCGAGGCGGTAGGCCTCGCGCATCAACCGCTTGATGCGGTTACGGTCAACAGCGGCAGGAACCTGCTTCTTGCCGACGGTGAACAGGATCCTGACTGGAGCACCCTTGCCGGCATCCAGGGGAGCGACCGGCAAGGAGATCATCATGAGTGCGCCCCCCTTGCGGCGGGCTCCTGCGGCAAACAGGCGGGACAGTGCGGCCTTGCCGCGAGCTATCTCCTTCCTCGGAAGGGCGTTGATGCGCTGTCCTGTAAGCATGCCGTCATGCAAATGGCGCCAGAGTGGCAATGCCGTCCGGGTCGGTTTCACCTACCCCGACGGTCCGCCCCGAAAATTATCGCATGTCGCTGCTGACGGTCAGGGAGTGGCGGCCCTTCGCCCTGCGGGCGGCGAGCACCTTCCTGCCGTTCTTGGTGGCCATGCGTGCCCTGAAACCGTGCTTGTTCCTTCTTTTCCTGTTGTGGGGCTGAAACGTCCTTTTCATCTCTTCGAGCTCCTCTCAAATGGGTTTATAAAAATACAGGACACACAATGTATCATTTTTCTCCCTTAATAGCAAATAGGGATGCATGCTGACTGAGCTGCCCACACCGAGGCATTGACAAGTTGTCAACAATGTTGATAACTTGTTGACAAAAATAATCATCGGGCCGGAAAGGCCGACAAGTCCGCAACCAACACCCGATCCACACATGTTGACAACTTTTCAGTGCGTGCCCGCTAAATCAATGTATAAAAACAAGATAACGTGTTGAAAACCAACCATGGGCCAGATCCCGGATACGCCCGCATTTTCCTCGGCCGGATTGTTTTTTATCCACCGAAAACACTAACTTGTGAACAGCAAATGTTGATGAATAGCCATCCCAACGCCAGCCACCCACGTTTCACATGCCCGACCTGACCCAGCAGGAGACCCTGAGCAGCCTGCCATCCGGCACCATACATACGAATCTCTTCGCCGAAAAGGTCTGGAACGCATGCCTGGGGCTCATCCAGGAGAGCATCAACCCGCAGGCCTTCAAAACATGGTTCCTGCCGATCAGACCGATCAGCTTCTCGGGCAGCGAACTGACCATCGAGGTGCCCAGCCAGTTTTTCTACGAGTGGATCGAGGAGAACTACTCCGTCCATGTCAAGCAGGCGCTCAAGCAGGTCATCGGGACGGAGGCCAGGCTGATCTATTCGATCGTGGTGGACAAATCCCAGCACCAGCCGGTCACCATCGAGCTTCCCCACCAGAACTCGATGCCCCCGGCGTCAGCGGAACCGGTCGTGATGCCAGATTCCGCTGACGCCGTGGCCAGGGCAAGGTTCAACAGCAACCGGGCCAGGTTCGAGACCAACCTGAACCCGAAGTACACCTTTTCGACCCTCATCAGGGGCGACTGCAATTCACTGGCCTTCGCGGCGGCCAAGTCGATCGCCCAGAACCCCGGCCAGAACGCATTCAACCCGCTGGTGATCTACGGCGGGGTCGGGCTCGGCAAGACCCACATGATGCAGGCGATCGGCAATGCGGTGCGCGAGAACCGGATCACCGAGGCGATCCTCTACGTGTCGAGCGAGAAGTTCGCCATCGACTTCGTCAATGCCATCCAGAACGGCAACATCCAGGAGTTTTCGTCCTTCTACCGGAACGTCGACGTGCTGATCATCGACGATATCCAGTTCTTCGCCGGAAAGGAGAAGACCCAGGAGGAGATCTTCCACATCTTCAACACCCTGCACCAGTCGAACAAACAGATCATCCTGTCGGCAGACAGGCCGATCAAGGAGATCAAGGGGATCGAGGATCGCCTCATCTCACGCTTCAACTGGGGACTGTCGACCGACATACAGCCGCCGGACTACGAGACCAGGAAGGCGATCATCCAGAGCAAGCTGCACCAGAGCGGCGTCATGCTCGACAGCGCCGTGATCGATTTCATCGCGACCAACGTCACGCACAACGTCAGGGAGCTCGAGGGGTGCATCGTCAAGCTGCTCGCAGCGCACTCGCTGGACAACCAGGAGATCGACCTGCAGTTCACCAAGTCGACCCTGAAGGACATCATCCGCTACAACACCAAGCAGCTGACGCTCGACACGATCGAAAAGGCTGTCTGCGCCTATTTCTCGATCACGCCGAACGACCTGAAGGGAAAATCGAAGAAGAAGGAGATCGCCGTCGGCCGACAGATCGCCATGTACCTCGGCAAGGTCATGACCGATTCGTCACTCAAGACCATCGGCCTCCATTTCGGCGGAAGGGATCACTCGACGGTCATCCACGCCCTGAACACGATCGACAAGAAGATCGAATCCTCGAACGAGGAGAGGAAGAAGGTGGAGGAGCTGAAAAAGCGGATCGAGATCATGTCGATGTAAGGCAAGGTGTGTATAACCTGTTGATTTGCTGTTGGGAGTATCTTGATTTCCCGCGGGTTATCCACACCGGCGCCTGAGCCACGAAATCGCCCAACATTCGGCCAACAGGCGCATCCTGAAGATATGAACAACTTGTCCACACTTACCAACACCGCACCAGAGGATATAAGTCGTTATTATACATACACATAACAGGTCGTAACCCTGATTCATCAAGAATTCCACAGGATCAACAACAGCAACAAATTTTTATTTATTAATTAAAAGTAAATGTTGTAATAAGATGAAATTCACCTCGACGATCAAGAAGCTCCAGGATGCGGTAAGCAAGGTAATACTTGCTGTCCCGTCGAAATCACTGGATGCCCGATTCGACAATGTCCACCTTCAGCTGGAGGACGGGGCGTTGACCCTGTTCGCGACCGATGGCGAACTCTCCATCACGGCAAAATGCGAGGTTTCTTCCTCGGACCGGGGATCGGTAGGCATCAAGGCGAGAACGCTTCAGGATTTCCTGAGAAGCATGTACGATACGGCCGTGACCTTTGAGATCGAGCGTCAGGCAGGTGCCGAACAGGGAATGGTGCATATCTCCACCGACAAGGGAAAGTACCGGATGCCCTGCATGTTCGGAGACAAGCCGGAAAGCCACAAGCGGAATTTCGACCTCTCCATCGTCCTGAAGCCTTCCGAACTCCAGGACGTCGTCCACAAAACGCTGTTCGCCTGCAGTGTCGATGGCATGCGCCCTGCGATGATGGGCGTGCTGTTCGAGTTCGAAGCGGGCACGATGACCGCCGTTGCGACCGACGGTCATCGACTGGTCAGGTGCCGCAAGCAGACAGGCACCGAAGTTGCCGACAAACAGAAGATCGTAGTTCCTTCGAGGGCCCTGTCCATCCTGCAGAGGCTGCTCCAGAACGAGGAGGTGAACATGGCCATAGATGCGGAACGCAGGAACATCAGGTTCCAGTCTGAAAATGTCGAGCTCGAATCGGCCCTGATTGTCGAGCCCTATCCGAATTATGAGGCGGTGATTCCGGTGCAGAACGACAAGAGGGTGGTTGTCGAGCGCGTGCAGATCCACGATTCTGTAAAAAGGGTAGGAAAGTTTTCGAGCATCGGAGACATCAAGATCGTGATCGAGGGAACGACGATGACGATCCTGGCCGAAAACTCCAGCGAAGGCGAATCCGCCCAGGAGGAGTTGCCTTGCGAGTTCTCCGGAGAAGAGATCACGATCGGCTTCAACTCGAGATTCGTTGAAGCGGCTCTTGCGCATATCGAGACCGACGAGGTATCCGTAGAGCTCAGCAGCCCGACAACTGCGGTGATTTTCAAGCCGGGCAGGGAGGATAACCAGGGTGACCTCATCATCCTCGTCATGCCAGTCCGGATCAACAACTGATGCCTGAAGAGGGGCCTTGAGACTCGAATCCATCAGAATAGCCAATTTCAGGAACCACCAACTGCTGGAATTCGGGCCAGGCCCCTCGATCACGGTCATCCACGGACGCAACGGCTCCGGAAAGACAACAATTCTCGAAGCTGTCCACTACTGTGCGCTGACGCGAGGCTTTTCCGGCAGTTCCGACCGGGAGTGCCTTGCGTTCGGCACCGGCCATTTCACCATCCACGCCGCTTTCGTCAGCGACCGCAACCTTCGCACCGAGGTCAGGGTCGCCTATGCTCCTGAAAACGAGAAACAGCTCTTCGTCAACGAACTGGAGCTCGACTCTTTTTCACGGCACATCGGAGCGATTCCCTGTGTGACCTTCACTCCTGCCGAACTTGCTGTCGTTAGTGGTGGTCCGTCAGAAAGAAGGCGTTTCATCGATAGCGCAATCTGCCAGCACGACAGGAAATACCTTGCAGATATGATACAGTACAAGAGGGTTTTGCAGCAGCGAAACGCTCTTCTTGTAATGGGTATCGAGACGCCTTCAGACATGGCGGCATTCGAAATATGGACTGATCAGATCGCTGCGATTTCAGCAACTATCATCATCTCCAGGCTCACATTCCTGAAGAGGTTCGGAGAGCTTTTCGCACAGGTATATTCGTGGTTTCCAGGTCATCTTGAACCTGAAATGCGCTATCAAAGCTCCTTCGGAAACTTCGATAAAGGAGTTGCCACCGAGGATCTGGCAGAGCTGTTCAGAAACCGTTACAGAAATATCAGGCAACAGGAGATTCAGCGCAGACAGACGCTTGCGGGGCCTCATCGAGATGACCTCATCCTGTTGAACGACGGACATGAAACCAGGCGTTTCTCGTCACAGGGCGAACAGAGGAGCTACCTTATCGCTATGAAAATGGCACTAAGAAGTTACCTTTCGGAGATTACAGGAGAAGCTCCGATCATCCTTTTCGACGATCTATTCAGTGAACTTGATCCTGTCATAGAGGATATGATCATCGATTCACTATCGTCGTACGGTCAGGTTCTGATAACTTCGACTGTGGCATTTGACAGATCGGGAATAGAGAATTATCCAATAGAAAAAGTCATGAAAAACATGGAGTAGCAGCCATATGGCACGCGGAAAAATTCCAAGGAAACTGACTTCCGTCATGGGTGAGATGTACCGTACAATCGGCATGACCGAAGCGTATGAGCAGTACCGGACCCTGCAGGTATGGAACGAGGTCGTCGGTGAAACGATAGCAAGGATAACCTCTGTAGAGCAGCTCAAGGGCGGGGATCTCTATGTGAGGGTGAAGAGTCCCTCATGGAGGATGGAACTGAACTTCCGCAAGAAGGAGATTGCTGAGAGGCTCAACAGGGCGATAGGGCAGGAGATGGTGAAAACGGTAATATTCAGGTAACAGGAAAGGCTGCAAGTGATTGCAGCCTTTCCTGTTGATAGCCCTTCAGAGAAGTTCAGATGTTGCAGCTCAAGTTGTACATCTCGATCATCCTGTTTGCGAACTCCCTTCCGAACTGCCGGCACTCTTCGAACTCCTGCTCATGTGGCTGGAATTTGACCAGCAGGTTCCTCTCGAACACCTTCATCTTCAGGCTTGCGAGGTTCGCTTCGATGATCCTCACGCTTTCGCCGCTCCATCCGAAGGAGCCGAATGCCGCCGTCAGCTTTCCACGGTCACGCAGGGGATTGAGCACAGCGAAGATGTTGTAGACCTGATGCACGATGTTCTGGTTGATGGTCGGGGAGCCGATCATGATACCCATGGAGTGGGCGATCTTGTCCTCCAACTTCTCGGTGGAGATGTTCTCGATGTCGCAGATATCGACGTTGAAATCGCATGCGGACCTCATGCCTTCCGCGATGGCATTTGCCATAAGGGTCGTGTTCTCGTATGCGGAAACATAGGCGATCAGGATGCTCTTTTCGTTCGGCATGGCGATCGCGTTCGTCGCGTATTTGTGGGACAGGTCCACGTATTTCTTCCAGTTGGAGCGCAGGATCGGACCGTGACCGGTGCAGATGGTCCTGATATCGAGGGGGCGGATCTTCTCGATCGCTTGCAGCATGTACTTGCTGAACGGCCTCAGGATGGCATCGAAATAGTACTTGAAGGCATCGTCGAAGTCACCCGCGAGATCGTCGTACATCTCTTCGTGGCTGTAGTGGCAGCCGAAGGAGTCGCAGGTGAAGAGCACGCGGTCCTCCTCAAGCCAGGAGTAGATCGTATCGGGCCAGTGCAGGTTCGGGGCGCCGATGAAATGGAGCGTCTTGTTGCCGAGGTCCAGCGTGTCGCCGTTCTTGACAACGAGGTGCTTGAAATCGTGCCCGGTCTGGTCTCGCAGGAACTTGAGGGCGTTGCCGCTGCCGACAACCGTCTCGTTTGGCGCTATGGAAAGCAGGTTCCTGACGTTGCCGGAATGGTCTGGCTCGGTATGGTCGACGATGATGTACTCGATCTCCTCCGGATTCACCACCTGCTTTATTTTCTCGAGGTATGCAGGCCAGAATTTCAACTTCGTGGTTTCAACGATGGTCTTTTTGTCCGCATTGATGAAGTAGGAGTTGTAGGTGGTCCCGTACTTGGTCTCCATGACGATATCGAAGGTGATCAGGCCCGGATCGAGTACGCCGATCCATGACACATCGTCGGTAATAGGAAGTATCTTATTGTCTATCATATAGATAACAGATAAATAATTATCGGATGCCAGGTGAATAAATCTTGGTGAATGGTCACTGCTTATTCGCTGTGCAGATGACCATACTGGTGATCTGCTCCAAGGAATGTAGCGAAAACACGCACGGTTTCTACCTGAGGTTTTAAACTTAAAGTTACATAATTATGGGAATATGATCAAAATGGGGACTCCTCTCCATAGAGTGATTCGGTTTCGATATGGCGTATCTCCTTGACCACTTCGATTCCAGCGGGAGAGAAGGCGAAGAGGGAGTCGGCGGTGAATATGGTGCTGAAATCCTGGGGTTTGAAAAATGGCAGGAATTTCTGGGCGAACTCATCAAGCCTTTTCAGGTAGAATTGGGTGTTTTCGTCAGGCTGGTCCCTCTTCCACTCTTCGGCGAGGCGTCCCTTATCCAATACGGAGGTGGCGCTTCCAGTTCCCGCTATGTAGTAGGTCATCCGGTCGCCCTTGCTGACCTGCATACCCTGTCTGACGGCTATCTCATAGGTGATCGATTTCGACCTCTTCCCTGACCGCACGTCCGCCAGGTACTGGTCGAGCGGGCTCTTCAAGGACTCCGTCCTCGAGAAGTCGGTGATATGCAGACGGTGGTCCATGATATGGTTCCTGTACCTGACATACAGGTCGTGCAGGCCCTGGATATCGTCGTGAAGCAGGAGGATGAAACCCTCCCTCACGAAATCTCGACCGAATTTCTCCCCGCTCCTGCTGACCAGTGAGGAGCCTTTCAGTTTGAGTTTGTCATCATAATCGAGCAGGACGTAGTTCTTCTTCATGTAGGAGATCATCTTCCTGAAGCGTCCGTCGAACCCTATCGTGATTCCGGGCGGCATCTTGCCGGAGACCTCATCGACCAGGCTTCGCTCCTGCTCCTCGGTGCGTACCGCCGCGGGGGGGACGAGGAAGATACCGTCGGTATCGACCTCGATAACCTTGGCGCCTCTCGACTCGAACTCCCTGATCATGGTTTTTGCGATCTCCTGCCCTTTGGTGGTTACTCGGTCGGCTTCATCGAAATCGTTGAAGATACCGCTGCTGAATCCGAGGTACCCGTACATCGCGTTAATGATGATCTTGAACGAGTTCTGCATGGCGTCGAAGTTTTCCGCAAGGCTGTGGTTCCCTCGGTTCTTCTCTTCGGCCGCACGGCTCTTTGAGGAGAATCGCAGCTCCTTGAGATCCTTCAGGATTTCCGGAAACGTCTTGAGGCTGTCGGTTTTCGGGCAGATCCCGCAGGAGAGCATGATCGATGGATAGAGGGATTCGACGTCTGCATAGACAATCGGTCCCAGTATCCCCTTCACGAACACCTCGGTGAAACCGCCGACATGCTGCTGGCCTATCGACGGGCGTGGTATGGATACCTTTCGTTTGATATACTCCCGGACCATGAGCGCCTCTATCTTAGCTGCCGGTCCAAGTCGTGCTGCATGGGCGTAGGTATAGGGAAGCATGCGGACCATGCTGAAATTGCTTCCAGACAGCAGTGCGGCAAGTTCCCTGGTCTCCCTGACGTCGTCGAGTGCGTATGCAAGAAGCACTTCAGGGTTGTTGTCCCAGGTGTCGGCAAGCTCCTTGTAATCGACGTAGGTTCTGTTCGGCGAGGCGAACCCGAAGAATTTCGCGGCGGCCTTCAACCCGTAGCTCGGTAATGAACGCTTCGATGTATCGTAGCTCTGGACAAGGAAGAAGGTGTCGATGACGTGACGTCCGGGAATATCGAAGTACTGGTAATCGATGCTTCTTTCTGCGAAACGGATCGATGCGGGGTATGATCTGGGAACCATACCGTCGCGTCCAATCCTGAATGGTACGCCGTTGATCTCGCATCTGCGTTGCAGATAAGGGAGGTCGAAGCCGAAGATGTTGTGCCCCTCGATGACGTCGGGGTCCCTTTCCCTTACGATGGAGACCATCTCCTCCAGGAGGGCCTTTTCCGTCCTTCCCCTTGAGTGGATCACATGTTCCCATGAGCGGTTGTCGCTCATGGAGACGATGATCACAGGATCCTCCCCGAACGATTCGCGACGGTCTTTGCGACCGTCAGGCCGGTAGTAGGTCTCGATGTCGAGTTGGAGCCGGTGGATATCCTCGAACAGAAGCCCCTTGAACATGGTCTTTCCGCTCTGCAGGAGGTATTGGGTAACGGCATCACCCCTGTTGTAGGTGAGGTGGCTATTGTACCCTCCGGCACTACCTCCTTCAGAAGGCGAGCTACCATCCTGGCTGTTGCTGTTGATATGGTCGAGGGCAGCCCGGTAGTTCCTCCAGCTCCTGAAGATGGCAAGATGGTTGAAATAGTTCTTGCCCGTCAGGTCGATCAGCCAGTACTTCTCCTTGTCCACAGGTTCGAATCCGCTCAGGAGTTCATTGTCGGAAAGGAAGAAAAAGGGGAAAAAGGGCTCATCACGATGAACGACGCGCTCCCCATTCCTGAGAAAGAGGCGAATGCGGCTGTCGTTCAGCTGGTAGGCTCCGACAATTCCGGTTTCCGGGTCTTTCCCGAAAAGAAGTTCATTCCGGTACGGCGAATCGAGAGTGCTGTTCATGCTATCCTGCATCTGCATTTGGTGCTGTGAGGGGGGCGATGTTCCACGTGAAACATTCCATTCATCTGCCGAGGCGTACCATAAGTACCGATATGTCCGCCGGAGAGACACCGAGTATCCTTGATGCCTGCCCTATCGTTGCTGGACGGTGGCGGGCAAGCTTCTCCCGCCCTTCATTGGAAAGGGAGGAGAGTGCCTGATAGTCGAAGTGACCGGGTATGGCCATAGCGTCCAGCCTGGCGATCCGCTCCGCCATCAATTTCTCTCGTTTGATATAGCCGTCGTACTTTACCTCGATGTCGATCTGTTCGACGACACGACCTTTCTCATCAAGCGGCCCAAGGCCGTTCCGGACGGTTTCTGATTTTTCTACCAGTTCCGCCAGTGAAATTCCTGGCCTTTTGACGAGAGCGATCGCTCGCAGGGGGGCAGATATTTCGGGATAACCCCGGGCTGTCAGCAGGGGGTTTGCCTCCTCCGGGAGCACTCGCATTTCATGAAGTCGCTGCAAGCCGGCGGATATCCGTTCTGTCATCTCGAGAGCATGGTCGTGCAACTCCTGCGTAAGAAGCCCTGCAGAGAAGCCTGCCCTGAAAAGACGGATGTCGGCATTATCGTGACGCAGGATGAGTCGATGCTCCGCTGAAGAGGTGAACATACGGTAGGGTTCGTTCGTCTCCTTGGTGATCAGGTCGTCGATGAGCACGCCGATATAGGCATCGGCACGGCTGAGTACCAGCGGCTCCATCCCGCGGGTTTTCAGGGATGCGTTGATGCCCGCCATCAATCCCTGTGCGGCGGCCTCTTCATAGCCGGATGTGCCGTTGATCTGGCCGGCAAGGTAGAGGTTCTCGACCAGTTTGGTCTCAAGCGTAGGGCCGATCTGCCATGGATGGAAGTAGTCGTACTCGATGGCATAGCCGGGGCGGATCATTTTGACCTTTTCAAGGCCCGGAATCGTCCTGAGGGCCCTTGCCTGTATATCCTCCGGCAGCGATGTCGAAAATCCGTTCACGTACATCTCGACGGTATCGCTCCCTTCCGGCTCAAGGAAGATGTGATGGCTCTCCTTGTCGGGGAACCTGAATATCTTGTCTTCGACCGATGGGCAGTACCTCGGGCCGACCCCCTGTACCTTTCCCGTGAAGAGCGGTGAGCGGTCGAATCCCTCCCTCAGTATTTCATGGGTCAGTTTCGTGGTCTTCGTCAGATAGCAGGACACCAGGTTCCGGTCAGCCACCGACTCCCTGCTGAACGAGAATGGTGACGGATCGGCATCCCCAGGCTGCTTGACGACCAGGGAGTAGTCGACGCTCCTCGAATCGATGCGCGGCGGCGTGCCGGTCTTCAGCCTGCCGTGGGTAAAGCCCAGCTCTGCAAGCGACCTGGTGAGCCCCTCCACCGGAGGTTCGGCAGCGCTTCTCCCTCCGGGGAAATGGGTCATGCCGATATGGATCAACCCGTTCAGGAAGGTGCCGCAGGTGAGGATTGCCGCTTTTGCGCAGATCCGGCGGCCAGAGGCCAGTTCCACTCCCTCGAGAATGCCGTTGCTCGCAACGATGCCGGTCACTGTGTCCTGGATGAGGTCGATGAGGGCCTCCTGCTCGATCGCCTTCCGCATGTGCAGGCTGTAGAGCGTCTTGTCGGCCTGTGCCCGCGGCGAGTGCATTGCCGGTCCCTTGCTCCGGTTCAGCATCCGGAACTGGATGCCCGTAGCATCGATCGCCTTTGCCATCTCTCCGCCCAGCGCATCGATCTCCCTGGTGATCTGTCCTTTGGCTACGCCGCCGATGGCCGGATTGCACGACATCCGCGCAACCGAGGAGAGGTCGCTCGTGATCATGAGGCAGTTGACCCCGCTCCTTGCTGCGGCAAGGGCGGCTTCGCATCCTGCATGGCCGGCGCCGACTACGATGATGTCATACTCTGGTGATCCCATGTTTCACGTGAAACGTTATGGCTTGCTTTGTTTTGTAGAGTTGTCAAGGTGAACGCTGCCCAAAAATAGTAAAATTGCAAAAAAGCACGTGGACTCCAACCGCATCGCCCGAAGCCTTTAGGATTACAGTCTCTGATGTATTATATTAACAATGGTTAAACACTCTCTGACCACCTTGCTGCCTGGCAATCATCCCGGAGCCTGCCGGAGTCACTGATGTCCCGGATGCGCCCGCCTGCAGTTCACGCAATTACATCTTCAAATCCAAACAGGAGGAGCATTTATGCCATCATATCTGCAAGCTTCCCTTGTCGCCGGTATGGTTGCCGCGGCATCGGTTACCTGCTCGAGCCAGGGATATGGTGCTTCGACGGCTGCCGGCGTGAATCCGCGCGGCCAGGTCCTTTCATTGTCATGCGCAGGATGCCATGGCACGGATGGAAAAAGCGCCAGCATCATCCCGTCGATCTACGGCAAATCGGCCGAGTATATCGAATCGGCCCTGAAAGACTTCAAATCGGGTGCCCGGGTCTCCACGGTCATGGCTCGCCATGCGAAAGGTTATTCCGACGAGGAGATCCACCTTATCGCCGAGTATTTCGGCTCTGTCGGCAAGAAAACAGGTAAAACAGGAGGCCGGAAATGAGTTCTATTTCACGACGTGATTTCAACAAACTGCTGCTTGCCGGATCAGCAGGTGTCGCTTTCGGAGTGTTCGGATCGGGCTCACAGGGTTTTGCGGCCCAGAAGCGGGTTGTCGTCATCGGCGGCGGCTTTGGCGGCGCCGCCACAGCGAAATACCTGAAGAAACTGGATCCCTCGATTACGGTCACGCTGGTCGAACCCAAGGCTGCCTATGCAACCTGCCCCTTCAGCAACTGGGTTCTGGCGGATCTGCGCACCATGCCCCAGATCACGCAAACCTACTCGGCTCTGGCCCATCGTCACGGGATCAAGGTGATCGGCGACACGGCGACGGCAATCGATCCCGTAAAAGGAACCGTGACGCTCAAGGGCGGCCGAACGCTCGGCTATGACCGCCTTGTCGTTTCTCCGGGCATCGATTTCAAGTGGTCGGCGATCGAGGGGTACAGCCAGGCGCTCGCCGAATCAAAGATGCCCCACGCTTACCAGGCCGGTGTCCAGACGCAGCTCCTGCACAAGCAGCTCCATGCTATGAAGGATGGCGGTACGGTGCTGATCTGCCCACCTGCCAATCCGTTCCGTTGCCCCCCAGGGCCTTACGAACGTGCAAGCCTGGTCGCGCACTACCTCAAAAAGAAGAAGCCGAATTCGAAGGTTATCATTCTCGATCCGAAGGAGAAGTTCTCCAAGCAGGGGCTGTTCACCAAGGGGTGGCAGCGTCTCTATCCCGGCATGATCGAGTGGCGAGGCGCCACGACCGGCGGGAAGATCCTCTCTGTCGATGGTGCGGCCATGACGGTCAAGACCGATCTCGGCGAGGTGAAGGGCGATGTCATCAACATCATTCCTCCGCAGAAGGCGGGGCAGATCGCCTTCACCGCAGGCCTGACCGACGAGAGCGGCTGGTGCCCGGTGAACCCGATGTCGTTCGAGTCCACCATCCACAAGAATATCCATGTCATCGGCGATGCCTGCAAGGCCGGCGCGATGCCGAAATCCGGATTTGCAGCCAGCAGCCAGGGTAAGGTTGCCGCAGCGGCTATCGTCATGCTGCTCAGGGGACAGGAGCCGGCCCCGCCTTCGCTGGTCAATACCTGCTACAGCCTCGTCGGGACCGACTATGGGATTTCAGTTGCGGGTGTTTACCAGTTCACGGCTAACGGCATCGTCGAGATTCCCGGATCAGGCGGATTGACCCCGATCGATGCGTCTGACGACCAGCTCGCCCAGGAGGCGATGTTTGCAGAAGGGTGGTACACCAACATCGTCAGGGATATCTGGGGCTGAACGGCTGAGGATTGAAGAAAAACCCGGGACTTCCCCGGGTTTTTCCGTTTGGCCACGCGCCCTCCCGACATTACCAGGCAACTGCTCTTTCTTCATCGGTATCGAAATCGATATCGCTATCGGACAAACTGCTCTCTTACGACAATAATTGACGTATTCCTCCGGCCATCCTCCCGCATCGTTGCTTGCGGTCTTGGAACGGGGCCTCCGGAGCCCGAGTCGGACCGGGAAGGTCGTGGTGGTTTCGTCGGCAGTATCGATAGCGATAGCCATGAAGCGGGCGATGCCTACGAGGCTTATGGCTCGGCGCGGCGGCTGATCGAGGCGGCCTCGCCCGCCCACGTTCATTGTTAATCGTGGCCCGTTTCCTATATTGTGCAAACTTTCACAATTATGCGTAAAGCTCGTTTTTCATGAAAAATAACCGCTTCAAACTCATTCTCATCGCCGTGGTCGCTCTGGTGTCGGTGTGGTCGATATGGCCTACCTATCGGGACCAGGAGCTCTCACGGAAGCTGTCGAGTTTCCATACGAGTGAGGACAGCCTGAAATTCGCCATCGACCACCGTGCGGAAATCGAACAGGCTCGCGACAAGAGCCTCAAGCTCGGCCTGGACCTCAGGGGCGGAATGCACCTGGTCATGGAGGTCGACCTGTTCGACCTCATCGAGCAGAAGGCGTGGAACAAGGATGCACGCTTCCAGCAGATCATGGCGAGCGTGAGGAGCTCGGCCGCAACCTCCGGCGACAGTCCGGTAGAGCTGCTCGCCGCCGAGTTCAGGAAGCAGAACATCCCGCTCAGCCGTTACTTCTACGATATCCGCAACAGCGACCGCGAGATCGTCGACAAGCTCAACAAGGAGTCCCAGGACGCGCTGGTCCGCGCCAAGGAGATCATCCGGAACCGAATCGACCAGTACGGTGTCGCCGAGCCGCTCATCCAGACGCAGGGGGCCCGCAGGATCATCATCGAGCTTTCGGGCGTCACCGACGAGACCCGTGTGCGCAAGCTGCTCAAGGGTACGGCAAAGCTCGAGTTCCGCCTGGTGAAGGAGCGGGAGTCGATGCTCAGGGCCATCGACGCCATCAACGCCATCCCCGCACAGGGCCAGGCACCGGCCGATTCCGCCATGGCCGCTGCTGCTCCTGCAGGCCAGGCTCCCGCTGCACCGGCCTCCGGCCGCAAGTTGTCGGAGCTGATCGGCGTGATGCCGAACGGCGTTGTTTTCACGCCGGAGTATGCCCGTGACTATGTGGCCTCCGTCTTCAAGCGCGAGGATGCCCAGGCGCGGCTGCCCCAGGATACCGAACTGCTGCTCGCGGCCAAGCCCGAAAAGACCGAGAAGGGGGAGAAGTACTACCCGATCTACCTGGTCAAGAAGAGCCCTGAACTGACCGGCGGCGTGATCACCGAGGCGAAGGCGACCTTCGGCACCCAGACGGTCCAGCCTGAGGTGAGCATGTCGATGAACGACGAGGGCACCTCCAAGTGGGCCCGCATCACCGGTGCGAATATCGGCAAGCAGGTAGCCATCGTGCTCGACGGCGCAGTCTACAGCGCCCCGGTCGTCCAGTCCCGGATTCCGAACGGCAATTCCGTGATCAACGGCATCGGCAGCCTCGAAGAGGCCAAGGACCTGGAGATCATCCTCAAGGCCGGTGCGCTGCCGGCCCCGGTCAGGATCCTCGAGGAGCGGACCGTCGGACCGTCGCTCGGTTCCGACTACATCCATGCCGGCCTCATGTCGATGATCTGGGGCTTCGCTGCCGTGGCTGTCTTCATGATCGTCTACTACAACAAGGCGGGCATTGCTGCCGATATCGCCCTGGTGCTGAACATCCTCGTGGTGATTTCGGTCCTCGCCGGATTCAAGGCCTCCCTTTCCCTGCCGGGCATCGCCGGTATCGTGCTCACCATGGGCATGGCCGTGGATGCGAACGTGCTGATCTACGAGCGCATCCGCGAGGAGCTCGCCGAGGGCAAGCTCCTTAAGTCTGCGGTCGACACCGGGTACAGCCGGGCATTCTCGTCGATCCTCGACTCCCATGTGACCACGCTTGCTGCTGCCTTCCTGCTGTCGCAGTTCGGTGTCGGACCGGTCCAGGGGTTCGCGGTGACCCTCATGATCGGTACCGGCGCGAGCCTCTTCACGGCCATCGTGGTGACGAGGGTGATCTTCGAGATGCTCGTGGGCCGCGGGTTCATGGATGAGAAGAGTTTCGGATAAATTTCAATACACGCAAGTATGCGCCTGTTCCAGAAGACCAATTTCAATTTCATCAAGCATCGCAAGGTCGCCTACGCCGTCTCCGTCGTGCTGCTGCTGGCCGGCATGGTCTCCCTGTTCGTCAGGGGTTTGAACTACGGTATCGATTTCAAGGGCGGCTCCGAGGTGGTCATCCGTTTCGCGAAGCCTGCCGACGTCGGCGCTGTGCGAAACGTCATCGGCCAGGCCGGGGTCCGGGGCTCCGTGAAGCAGTACGGCATGGAGCGCGCCGTGCTCCTCAGCACCGACTACCATGGCGAAACTGCCGACCTCAAAGGGCTCATCACCCGCTCCCTTGCCGACCGCATACCTGGCAACCCCGCCGAGGTGGTCAGCATCCAGGCTGTCGGCCCGAGCATCGCCACGGATATGAAGTGGGCCGCCATGAAGGCCCTCGGGGCCGCGCTGGTGGGCATCCTCCTCTATGTCGGCTTCCGCTTCGAGTTCAAGTTCGCCACGGCCGGCGTGCTGGCCATCTTCCACGACGTGCTCACGGTCCTCGGGCTGTTCAGCCTCCTTGGAGGGCTTTTCGACTTCATGCCGCTCGAGGTGGACCAGAGCATCATCGCCGCATTCCTGACCATCGCCGGCTACTCCATCACCGACACGGTGGTGGTCTACGACCGCATCCGCGAGCGTATCCGCGGCCAGAAGCCTTCGGAGTACGAGCGGATCTTCAACGAAAGCATGAACCAGACGCTGTCGAGGACCATCATCACCTCCGGGACCCTCATGATCTCGGTGCTGGTGCTCTTCATCTTCGCCGGTCCGGCGATCCGCGGCTTTGCCTTCGCCATGTTCGCCGGCATCGTCGTCGGTACCTACTCCTCGATCTTTGTTGCCGCACCGATCGTGTTCGACTGGCAGCAGCGTTCGAAGAGCGCGATCAAGCTCCGGGGAACCGCCTGATCCCGACGGATCCTCGCTCCCCCGCAACGGGGTATTTCCTCCCGGAGTTCCGGGACCCTGCCGGCGGCCAGCCCACGATGGCCGCCGGCAACGATTTTCTTCATTGCTGCCTTCTGGACCCTGTCTCCCGGGAACCGAAGCATCAGTCATGATGGTGAACAGCACAAGCAAACCCTGGATATGAAAAAAGCACTTCTTTCCATCCTTACCGCCATCTCCACGCTGGCTCCCGCGCTCCCCCCGGCGGTCGCCGCCGATATGCCCGACCGTATCGTCGCCGTGGTCGGCAACGAGATCATCCTGAAGTCTGAGATCGACGAGCGCGAACTGATGGTACGCTCGCAGTTTCCCGATGCGAAAAAGGATCCAGAACTCCGTAAGCGCCTCATCGAAAACCTTGTCGACCAGAAGGTCCTGTTCACCAAAGCCAAGATCGACAGCGTGAAGGTCGACGAGGCATCCATCGACGCCATGGTGACGGACCGCTTTTCGTCGATCAGGGCCGGCTTCCCCTCCTCGGCAGACATGGAGGCGCGCTTCGGCAAACCGGTCAGCCGCATCAAGCAGGACATCCGCGACGATATCCGCGAGCAGCAGATGGTTGACAATCTGAGGCGGAAGCATCTCAAGGAGGTGAAGGTCACCTACGAGGAGACCCTGGAGTTCTACCGCAAGGAGAAGGAGAACCTTCCGATGGTCCCCGAGACGGTGTCGGTCTCCCAGATCATCAAGTATCCCCTCTTCTCGGAATCGGCAAAGGGGGAGGCCATGGCAAGGATCAGGGAGGCGCAGAAGCGCCTGCAGGCCGGCGAGGACTTTGCGGCCGTGGCGACCGCGATGTCCGACGACCCTGGTTCCCGGAGCCTCGGAGGCGACCTCGGCTTCGTGCAGAAGGGCGAGCTTGTGCCGACCTTCGAGGCCGCAGCCTATGCCCAGAAGCCCGGCCAGGTTTCCGGTCCCGTCGAGACCCGCTTCGGCTACCATATCATCCAGACCCTCGAAAAGGAGGGCAACTCCGTCCATGTGCGCCATATCCTGGCGATGTTCGACCGGGCCCAGCGTGACGTGGCCAGGACCCTGGAGCTGCTCCGCGACGTCAGGGCCGACATCCTCTCCGGAAAGTCCACCTTTGCCGCAATGGCCGAAAAGTATTCGGACGACCCCATGTCGGCAAAGCTCGGCGGCCTCCTGAAGTCCGGTTCGTCAGGAACGGAGATGTTCGAGATCTCGTCGCTCAAGCCGGATCTTCAGAAGATCATCTCCGGCCTGAAGAGCGCAGGCGACGTGAGCCGGCCTGAGCAGATAACCCCGGAGAAGGGGGACCCCTTCGTCGCCATGTTCCGGCTCAACTCGAGGACCGAGGCGCACCGGCTGACCCCGGAGAATGATTTTGCGAAGCTGGAGGAGCTCGCGGCAGACGAAAAACGGAAGACCCTGTTCACCGCATGGCTCGATAAGCTGAAGAAAGAGGTGCTGGTCCGAGTGATGCCCTGACGGCGAACCGCAACTTGAAATGAGGAAAGCCTGGCAACGTCACCGTTGCCAGGCTTTCCTGTTTTTGATGTGCCCTGCCTGAGCCCGTATCTCCGCGGGCAGGAGGCTACACGTCGAGCCTGCGGACGTAGCGGGCGTTCTTTTCGATGAACTCCCTCCTCGGTTCGACCTTGTCGCCCATGAGGGTCGAGAAGACCTGGTCGGCTTCGCGGGCGTTCTCCACCGACACCTGGAGCAGCGAGCGGTGCGCGGGGTCCATGGTGGTGCTCCAGAGCTGCTCGGGATTCATTTCGCCGAGACCCTTGTAGCGCTGGATGGAGACGTTCGCCTTGCCTTTCTGCATCTTCTTCATCGAGTCGACGATGGCCAGCCGCTCCTCCTCGTCCCATGCGTACTGCTGCTCCCTGCCCGACTTGACCAGGTAGAGCGGCGGCTGGGCGATGTACACCTTCCCCGCCTCGATGAGCGATCGCATGTACCTGAAGAAGAAGGTCAGCAGCAGTGTCCTGATATGGGCGCCGTCGACGTCGGCATCGGTCATGATGATGATCTTGCCGTAGCGGAGCTTTTCGGCCGAGAACTCCTCCTCGCCGATGCTGGTGCCGAGCGCGAGGATGATGGTCTTGATCTCCTCGTTCTCCAGCATCTTGTGCAGGCGGGCTTTTTCTACGTTCAGGATCTTGCCCTTGAGCGGGAGGATCGCCTGGAAGCTGCGGTCTCGTCCCTGCTTGGCGCTGCCGCCTGCCGAGTCGCCCTCGACGATGTAGAGCTCGCAGTGCTCCGGGTCGTTGATCGAGCAGTCGGCCAGCTTGCCGGGCAACCCCGAGCTTTCGAGGACCGACTTGCGGCGGGTCAGCTCCTTTGCCTTCCTGGCCGCCTCACGGGAGATCGCCGCCCCCTTCACCTTCTCGATGATCAGCTTGATCGTGCCGGGGTTGCTCTCGGCAAACTCGGCGAGCTGCTCGTTGACGATGCTCTCGACGATGCTCTGGGTCTCGGAGTTGCCGAGCTTGGTCTTGGTCTGCCCCTCGAACTGCGGCTCCGGCACCTTGACCGAGATGACCGCCGTGAGCCCCTCCTTGTAATCGTCGCCGGTCAGGGCGATCTTGAGGTTTTTCAGCAGGTCGTTCTTCTGGGCGTAGGCGTTCAGCGTCCGGGTCAGGGCCTTCCTGAATCCGGTGACGTGGGTGCCGCCCTCGTGGGTGTTGATGTTGTTGACGTAGCTGAAGACGTTCTCCTGGTAGGAGTCGTTGTACTGCAGCGAGATCTCCACCATGGTCGATTCACGTTCGCCCGAGATGAAGATCGGCTCCTTGAGGAGGCTGATCCGGTTCGCGTCCGTGAACTGGACGAACTGCCTGAGCCCCCCTTCGTAGTGGAAGGTCTCCTCCTCCCCCTCGACGTCCCTGACGATGATGCGCAGGTTGCTGTTCAGGAAGGCGAGTTCGCGCATGCGGTCGATGATGATGTCCTTGCGGAACTCCGTGATCTTGAAGATCTCCGCGTCCGGCTTGAAGGTGACCTTCGTGCCGCGCTGGTCGCTGGTGCCGGTCTCCCTCACGTCGCCCTGGGGGACGCCGCGCCGGTAGCTCTGCATGTAGGACTTGCCGTCGCGGAATACCT
Organism: Chlorobi bacterium Chlorobi_1; assembly: GCA_900299075.1. GTDB lineage: Bacteria > Bacteroidota > Chlorobiia > Chlorobiales > Chlorobiaceae > Chlorobaculum. Next base: position 9,713 of record OMIK01000072.1, on the reverse strand, counting down.
CGACCTCGCACCACTCGGAAAGGGCGTTGACGACCGAGGCGCCGACGCCGTGGAGGCCGCCGGAGACCTTGTAGGCCCCCTTGTCGAACTTGCCGCCGGCGCCGATGACCGTCATGACCAGTTCGAGCGCGGACTTCTTCTTGACCGGATGGATGTCGACCGGGATGCCTCGGCCGCGGTCGGTGACCGTCACCGAGCCGTCGGGGTTGAGGGTGACGTGGATGTAGTCGTTGAATCCGGCGAGGGTTTCGTCGATCGAGTTGTCGACGATTTCGTACACCAGGTGATGCAGGCCCCGGCTGTGGATGTCGCCGATGTACATGGCCGGACGTTTGCGGACGTGCTCGATACCGTCGAGCACCTGGATGTTCGTGGCTCCGTATTCGGCCGGAGATGCTGTCGCGGTCAGGATTTCAGGGTCTTGCATTGGATCTGGAGTACGAAGGTAAGCTGTCGAAACCGTTTAAGCCTGAAAGATAATAAAAATCTGCGGATATGCCACCCGGCAGGGGGCGCCTCCGCGTGCCTGTCCGGTTCTGTTGACGCAGCCAAAACCATCCTCGGTATCGGTATCGGATTTCGATGCCGAACCGATGGGGACGGGGATGGGATCATGCCATGAATGCGTCCTTGATGTGTTCGAGCGCGTACTCGACGATCCTGCCGTTTTCGAGGCGATGCGCAAGGATGGCGACGACATCGAAACGGCACTCCGGCGGCCCGGCGACTCCTGCGAGGTAGCCCGATGCTGCCCTCGCGATCTCCTTCTGCTTGCGCGGCGTGACCGCTTCGGCGGGATGCCCCTTGTCGAGCGACGCCCTTGTTTTTACCTCGATGAAGCAGATGCGGGCGCCCTCCATCGCGATGATGTCGATTTCGTTCCTGAGGAAGCGGTAGTTCCTGGCGACGATGCGGTACCCCTTTCCGGCGAGGTATCCGGCGGCGATCCGTTCGCCTTCGGCTCCGAGCGTGTGGGGGATGTTCACGTGACGGGGTTATTTTTCGCCCAATTTGCGTAACTTGAAAGTTTGCCGGTGTATCGCACAGCGGCCGTGGATGGCAATCGCCTCCACGTGCCTGGCGGTGGGGTACCCGAAATGCTCGTCGAATCCGTATTCCGGATAGTCACGGGCGTAGCCGGCCATGATTTCGTCCCTCCCGGTTTTCGCCAGCACCGATGCGGCGGCAATGGAAAAGACCTTCGAGTCCCCCTTCACGACGGTTTCGTAAGGCAGCGGCAGCAGCGGGCTGAAGCGGTTGCCGTCCACCAGCAGGTAGTCAGGCCCGGGTTCGAGCGATTCGACGGCCCGGTGCATGGCGAGCATGGTCGCCCGGAGGATGTTGATGCTGTCGATCGTCGCGGCGTCGGCCATGCCGACGGCCCACGCTTCGGCAGCCGCCGTGATCGCCGGGACGAGGGCTTCGCGCAGCTCCGCCGAGAGCTTCTTGGAGTCGTCCAGGCGGCAGAGGATGCCGGCGGGCCTGAAGTTGCGGGGGAATACCACGGCTGCGGCCACGACCGGTCCGGCAAGCGGCCCCCGGCCGGCTTCGTCGATGCCGCAGACGCGGGCGTGATCGGTCCAGAGCGGCAGTTCCCATGCGGTGTCGAGCATCTCCTCCCGGGTTTGTTGCTGCGCCCTCTCCGGCGCTGTTCCGACAAGTTGCGAAAAATCGGCCGACCCCCAAAAATGTTGGGCAAACAGGGCCCCTTCATGGCCCCGAAGTGTTATATTTTTGCAGGCATAACCAATTAACAGCAGGCGTGTATGAAGAAGAATGTGAAGAAGCAGCTCCTGATGAACAAGACCGGCGACGAGATCCAGGTTGCGCTGGTCGAGGAGGGCCGCCTTGCGGAGCTGATCATCGAGCGCCCCGAGAGTATGAGGAGCATCGGGGACATCTATCTCGGAAGGGTGCATAAAGTGGTCGAGGGGCTGAAAGCGGCCTTCGTCGACATCGGACAGAAGTCGGACGGATTCCTCCACTTCTCGGATGTGGGCACCACCAGCGAGGACTATCGCGCACTGGTCGAGGACGACGACGACGAGTCGGGCGCCGACGATGGAGAGGGTGACGACGATGGTGACGATGAAGCCGATGAAGCTCCGGCCGCCGCGGCGCCTGCAGCCGTCAGGGAGCCGGCGAGGCCGACCGGCCCCGGCAAGGGCGAGCCGCGCCCCGCTACGGCAAAGGAGGCCGCCGAGCGCCGCCAGTCCTACACCCAGATGATCGCGAGCAAGCTCAAGCCGAACGACTCCATCCTGGTCCAGGTGATCAAGGAGCCGATCGGCACCAAGGGCTCCCGCCTGACCTCCGATATCACCATCGCCGGGCGCTTCATGGTGCTGCTTCCCTTCGGCGGAGGCCAGATCGCCGTCTCCCGGAGGGTCGTTTCCCGCAAGGAGCGCGTCCGACTGAAGAAGCTCGTCCGCTCGATGCTCCCCGAAGGATTCGGCGCCATCATCCGCACGGTCGCCGAGGACCAGGAGGAGACGCTCCTCAAGCAGGACCTCGAGAAGCTGCTGGCCAAGTGGACGCAGATCGAACAGAAGCTGCAGGATGCCGCGCCTCCCCAGCTCATCTTCAAGGAGGATACCATCATCTCGAGCGTGCTCCGTGACTCGCTGACCTCCGACGTCACCGAGATCGTCGCGAACTCGAACTCGATCTACACCGAGACGCTCAACTACATCCAGTGGGCCGCCCCGGAGATGGTCAGGAACGTCTCGCTCTACAAGGGCAAGCTGCCGCTTTTCGAAGGGTACGGCATCGCCAAGGATGTCGAATCGATCTTCTCCCGCAAGGTATGGCTCAAGTCCGGCGGCTACATCATCATCGAGCATACCGAGGCGATGGTGGTGGTCGACGTCAACAGCGGCCGTTACGCCGCCAAGCGCGAGCAGGAGGAGAACTCCCTGAAGACCAACCTCGAGGCCGCCCGCGAGGTCGTCCGCCAGCTGAGGCTGCGCGACATCGGCGGCATCATCGTGGTGGACTTCATCGACATGATCGACCCGAAGAACTCCAAGAAGGTCTACGACGCCATGAAGGCCGAGCTGCGCAACGACCGCGCCAAGTCCAACATCCTGCCGCTCTCCGACTTCGGCATCATGCAGATCACCCGCGAGCGCATCCGTCCGAGCCTCATGCAGCGCATGGGCGACCAGTGCCCCGCCTGCGGCGGCACCGGCGTGGTGCAGGCCCGCTTCACCACCATCAACCAGATCGAGCGCTGGCTCAGGAAGTACGCCCTGCAGCCGAAGGCCAAGTTCCAGCAGCTCGACCTGCACGTCAGCCCGACCGTGCTGGAGCCGATGCGCAACAGCGAAATGAAGACCGAGCTGAAGTGGTTCCTGCAGCACCTGGTATTCGTCACCATCAAGGCCGACGAAAGCCTCCGCAGCGACGACTTCCGCTTCTCTACGAAGCGGGCGGGCACCGACATCACCGCAGAGTTCAACTGACAACGAAAACGAAGCAGACGCAGTATGGAAAACCAGCAGGTCAAAGAGGCGATTCTCGGATATGCGGCGCTCGGCGCCGACCAGCTCAAGGCCGATCCGAAGGTCCGCGAGGTTTTCGCGGCATTCAAGGAGCTCCTCAACAGGGGGGTGGTCCGGGCAGCCGAACCCTCGGGCAGCGGCTGGACGGTCAACCAGTGGGTCAAGCAGGGGATCCTCGTGGGCATGCGGCTCGGCGTGCTCGTCGAGGGGCATGTGGACGCAGGTGCGACCGGCAGCTTCCCCTTCATCGACAAGGATACCTACCCGCTTCGCCGCTTTACGGCGGCGGACAATGTCCGCATCGTGCCCGGCGGCTCCTCCGTGCGTGATGGCGCCTACCTCGCCCCGTCGGTGGTCATGATGCCGCCCGCCTATGTCAACGTCGGCGGCTGGGTCGACGAGGGGACGATGATCGATTCGCACGCGCTGGTCGGCAGCTGCGCCCAGGTCGGCAAGAAGGTGCACCTCTCCGCAGCCGTGCAGATCGGCGGCGTGCTCGAGCCGGTCGGCGCCATGCCGGTCATCATCGAGGACGAGGTCATGGTCGGAGGCAACTGCGGCATCTACGAAGGGACCATCGTCAAGCGGCGCGCCGTGATCGGCACCGGGGTCATCCTCAACGGCTCCACGCCGGTCTACGACCTGGTCAACGGCACCATCCTCAGGAAGACCGCCGACTCGCCGCTCGTCATCCCCGAGGGGGCGGTGGTGGTCGCCGGCTCCCGCAGGTCGAAGGGGGCGTTCGCGGAAGAGCACGGGCTCTCCATCTACCCGCCGCTCATCGTCAAGTACCGCGACGACCGGACCGACAGCGCCACGGCGCTCGAAAGCGCGCTCAGGTGATGGTGCCATCCCGGTTCGGGATCTCCCGCAGCAGGTTGTGGGGACGCGCAGTGGCGGCGGTTGCCGCCGCTGCCATGTTCGCCTGCCCCCTGTCGGCGCAGGTGGCCAAGGCTCCCGCTGCCAGGACGGACTGGTTCGCTGCCGGGAAAAGCATCGAGCTCCTCGGCGAGGTCTACCGCGAGGTGGCGGAGAACTACGTCGACCCGGTCGACGTCAGCGAGCTCATGAACGCCGGGATCGACGGCATGCTCGGCAAGCTCGACCCCTACACCGACTTCCTCGACGAATCCGGCACCCAGGAGCTCGACGAGCTGACCACCGGCCATTATGCCGGCATCGGGATCACGCTCGGCTTCGTTTCCGGCGACCCCTACGTCACCTCGGTCATGGAGGGCAACGCGGCTTCGAAGGCCGGGCTGCTGGTCGGCGACAGGATCGTCTCGGTCAACGGGCTGCAGGTCCGAGGCAAATCGATCGACGAGGTACGAGCCGCGATCAAGGGGCCGGTCGGCTCGACCGTGAGGCTCGGCATCGAGCGGCCCGGCAAGCGGCCGCTCCGGGAGTACCAGCTCAGGCGTTCCGAGATCAAGGTGAGCACCGTGAGCTATTCGGGGCAGTTCGGCCCTGTCGGCTACATCGGACTGGACAGCTTCGGCGAGCACTCTGCCGACGAGCTGCGGAGCGCCCTGCAGGCGCTTCAGCGGCAGGCATCGGCGGACAGCTCTCCCCTGCAGGGTATCGTGCTGGACCTCAGGGGCAATCCCGGCGGCCTGCTCAACGCGGCTGTCGACGTGGCGGGGCTCTTCCTCGACAAGGGCAGCAAGGTGGTTTCCACCGTCGGCCGGGGGGCCGAAAACGGCCAGCTCTTCACGACCGCCTCCCCGCCGCTCATCCCCTCCATCCCCCTTGCCGTGCTGATCGACGGCGAGAGCGCGTCGGCTTCGGAGATCGTGGCCGGCGCCATTCAGGACCACGATCGCGGCGTGATCGTGGGGCAGGTCTCCTTCGGCAAGGGTCTGGTACAGTCGATCGTCAACTTGCCGTACGACCATGAGCTCAAGCTGACCACCTTGAAGTACCTCACCCCATCGGGCAGGCTTATCCAGAAGCCCCTGCCACGCCCCGAGGGCGAGCGTCAGGTGGTCGTCACCCCCTCGAAGGTCGACTCCACCAGGGCATACTCCACCGACGGCCGCCGCAGGGTATTCGGCGGCGGCGGCATCCGGCCCGACCTTATCGTGCGGCCGACGGAGCATTCGGATTACGAGCGTGCCCTCGACAGGAAGGGGCTCTTCTTCAAATACGCCAACCGGTACCGGGCGGGCCATGAGCGGCTCGATGCGCAGGATCTGCACCAGGGGCGCCTGCTCGGGGAGTTCAGGCGTTTCGTCGATGCCGAGCATTTCACCTGGCGTTCGCGTTCCCAGCAGAGCCTCGACAGCCTGAAATCGGTTATAGGGAAGGAGTTCGGCCGGGATGGCGACGGGCTCTCAGCACGGCTCGTCGACCTCGAAAAGGAGCTTTCGGCACGGGCCTCGAAGGGGATCGACCTGGACTCTACCCGTATCGCGACGGCCGCCAGGCTGGAGCTTATCCGGCACTTCGACGAGAAGGAGGCCCGCAGGCGGTCGATCGAGGCCGACCCGGTTGCGTCGAAGGCCTTCTCGCTCCTCGCCGACCCGAAAGCCTACCGCGCACTGCTCAAGCCGTAAGGGGGAAACTCCAGGAAAGGGTCGAACAGCTCTTCCGGGGCCTATAGGCGAAGATCGCCGGGGACCTCGTTTCGGGGTTATCTGCCCGTAAAGTACCTTCCCGTCCCTATCGTCCCAGCATTTTCTCCTTTGCCCGCTTCGTCTGCCGGTGGATGCCGAGCACGATCAGGAGGTTGCTGACGCTCAGCAGGCTCTCGGCGAGGCCGTGCAGCAGGTCGTCGTGCGAGAGCGTGGGGAAGCCGCGCACCTCGGTGGCGAGATACATGCAGAATATGGTCACCGAGATGAAGACCAGCACGAACCAGAAGCCGAAGACGGTCAGCCCCGAGAAGGCTTCGGGGTCCTGCTTCCTCACCCTGAGCAGCAGCACCAGGAACGCCAGGTAGACGATGCTCGAGAGCTGCAGGATGGCGTCGAACACGTTGTTGCCCATCCATGACTGCGGGTGGCCGCTGACGGCGATGCCGGCGAAGAGCGCTCCGGCGAAGCCTGCCGTTTGGGGTTTGCCGCGCCGGAGGATCGAGATGGTTGCGGAGAGGAGGAAGATGCTCCCGAAGAAGTTTACCAGCTCCGACATGTCGAGCATGAAGGGGAGCCTGTCTCCGGAGAGGTGGTAGCCGAGCACGAACCAGCTGCCGACCCAGTGCGGGATCATGAAGAGGCCGAAGCGTGCCACGTCAGGGCGTCCGACAAGCCTGCCGTAGCGGAAGAGCATCAGGACGGCCACCCCCCATTCGAGCGAGGAGAAGAGGTGGACCACCCAGTTGAGGGGCGATAGCAGCATTCAGCTCCCCTTGGCCAGGTGGTAGACGTTCTTGGCCATGATCTTCATCTGCACGCTCCAGGGGGCCGGCACCATCTTCTTGTAGAGGTAGGAGTCGAAGGTGATCTCCTGCACGTCGCGGTCCTCGCAGATCGCCACGAAGCTTTCGCGGAGCCGGTCCGTCTTGTAGTAGACCGACTGGAGCACCTGGAGGCCGAAGAAGATCGGCGCGTAGAGGCCGCGGAACCGCTTCTCGTATTCGGAGAGCGGCTTGCCGTGCCGGATCTTTTCGATCATCGCCTGGGCTCCCAGCTTCCCTGAGCGCATGGCGAAGAAGATCCCCTCGCCGTTGGCCGGTGTGACCAGCCCTGCGGCGTCCCCCACCAGGATGGCGCGCTCCTGCGTGAAGGAGCGGCGCGGCTTCATCGGGATCTTGGCCGCCTCGTCCAGGTATGGTTTTTCGGTGATGCCGATCTTTTCGACAAATCGCCGCTGCAACTGCTTGATATTGTGCCGGTGCTCCTCGGTGCCGGTTCCGATGGCGATATGGTCGGTCTTCGGGAAGATCCAGCCGTAGAAGTCGGGTGAAACCTCGCCGTCGAACCAGATCTCCACCAGCTCCTCGTAGGGCTTCAGCGCGTCGCAGTAGTGGAATCGCTGCTGCATGGCGATCACCTTCAGGTCGTTCTTCGGGAAGCCCAGCTCGTCGGCGGTCTTCGAGTTCGCCCCGTCGGCGCCGATGATGTAGGATGCCTCCACCGGGGGCAGATCCCTGGAGAGGTGGATGGTGAAGCGGTCGGCCGACCGGTCGATCTTTTTTACGAGCGCCTCGGTGACAGTGGCGCCGGCCTTCGCGGCCTCGTCGCGCAGCCAGCTGTCGAACCGCTCGCGGCGCACCATGCCGACGTAGCCGTTCGGCATGCGCATCGAGATGGTGCGCCCCTTGGGCGAGCGCACGCTCATCTTCGACAGCTTCTTCTCGACCAGCGGGCCGGGGATCGAGAACTCCTCGATCAGCCCGAGAGGGATGGCCCCGCCGCACGGCTTGACGTTGGAGAGGTTCCTTTCGACGAGGATGGTCGACAGCCCGGCCTTCGCCAGTATGGCGGCGGCGACGGCGCCCGACGGCCCCCCCCCTATGACAGCGACATCGTAACGCATGGTGTTCGGCAGTGGTGGATTGGGTTGGTCAGGCCTTCAGGAGGTTCGTGGCGAGGAACTCCGTCGCCTTCGACATGTCGATCCGCTCCTGTGCGGCCGTGTCGCGGTAGCGGACCGTCACCGTGCCGTCCTCCAGCGTCTGGTGGTCAACCGTGAAGCAGAACGGCGTGCCGATCTCGTCCTGTCTGCGGTAGCGCTTGCCGATCGAGGCCGCATCGTCGTACTGCACGAGGAAGTGCTGCGACAGCTCCGAGCAGAACCGCTCGGCACGCGCGCCCATCTCCCCCTTCTTCATGAGCGGCAGGATGGCCGCCTTGACCGGGGCGACCTTCGGCGAGAGCTTCAGCATCACGCGCGGCTCGCCGTCCACCACATCCTCGCGGTAGGCGTCCGAGAGCAGGGCGAGGAAGAGTCGGTCGGCGCCGGCGGAGGTCTCGACGACGTAGGGAATGTAACGTTCGTTGGTGGCCTGGTCGATGTACTCCATGTTCTTGCCCGAGTACTGCTGGTGCTGGGTGAGGTCGAAGTCGGTCCTCGAGTGGATCCCCTCGATCTCCTCGATGCCGAACGGGAATTCGAACTTGATGTCGTAGGCGAGATCCGCGTAGTGGGCGAGCTTGTCGTGCTTGTACCAGTGGAGCTTTTCGCGGCTGAGGCCGAGGCTCTCGGTGTACCAGTTGAAGCGCTCCTCGCGCCAGGCCTCGAAGGCCTCGATCTGGGTGCCGGGCTTCACGAAGTACTGCATCTCCATCTGCTCGAACTCCACCATGCGGAAGATGAAGTTGCCCTTCACGATCTCGTTGCGGAACGCCTTGCCGATCTGCGCGATGCCGAAGGGCACCTTCATGCGCGACGACTCGCGGACGTTGTGGAAGTTCACGAAGATGCCCTGCGCGGTCTCCGGGCGGAGGTAGACGATGCCGGCAGAATCGGCCACGGCACCCATGTTGCACTGGAACATCAGGTTGAACTGCCGCACCTCGGTCCAGTCGCCCGAACCGGTATCGGGGGCCTTGATCCCCTCGGTGGTGATGATCTCGTAGAGGGTGCGGTTCGGATCCTCGGTGCCAGCGGCGGCCTCGTAGGCCACCTTCACGGCGGCCGCCTGCGACTCCTTGCCCTCGCGGACGAGCTTGCCGATATGGTTCTCGATCAGGTGGTCGGCCCGGTAGCGGCGCTTGGTGGTGCGGTCGTCGATCATCGGGTCGTTAAAGCTCGCGACGTGGCCCGACGCCTCCCAGACCGTCGGGTTCATCATGATCGAGGCGTCGATGCCGACGATATTCTGGTGGCGGCGGGTCATCGAGGTCCACCAGAGGTCCTTGACGTTCTTCTTCATCTCGCTGCCGAGCGGGCCATAGTCGAAGCACGACGACAGGCCGCCGTAGATCTCGGAGGAGGGGAAGATGAATCCGCGGCGCTTGGCCAGCGAAACCAGCTTGTGCATCACTTTATCGGGGGAGAGGCTCTGTTCCTGAACCCTGGACTGATCGGAGTTGCTCATCGTCGGTGCGGAGAGGTTTGTTGGAGGAGGCCCATGGCGCAGTGCCCGTACGGCCGTCGAAAAGTTTGACTTTAAATATAACAATCGAGGAAGATTTCCCGTGCTTCACGGTGTTGAGGGTATGCGGCTCGAAAGCGGAAAATTTTTTTCTGGCCGGGGCTTGCCCGGAAGGCAGGCTTGTTGCTATATTACTGAATAGTTATATAATTGCTTATAAGGGCTTGCCG
>OMIK01000071.1 GCA_900299075.1 Chlorobi bacterium Chlorobi_1 | reverse complement strand
GTCGAATTCCTGCTCCAGTGCCAGCCCGGCCAGCCCCGCACCCGCGGCACCTGGGAGGTCGACCACCAGGGCACGCCCTTCATCCTGCCCTCGATCGGCGGGATCACCCTCAACATCCAGGTCGGCGATCCGGCCTTCGGCTGGGAGGGCGACCACATCGAGCCCGGCGTGAGCTGCACTGCCGATACCCACAAGCCGTACGAGCACCCAAACGTTACCGTCCAGCTGCTCACCTGCGTCGGCAACACCGCCACGGTGGTCTCCGGCGAGGCCAAGGGGGCGACCGGTACCGTGATCGGCCACCATGGCGGCTCGGAGCACATCATCGTCGACTTCCCCCGCGAGGCCAAGGAGAAGATGACCTACGGCGACACCATCATGGTCCGCTCGAAAGGGCAGGGGCTGAAGCTTGCCGAATACCCGGAGGTGGCGCTATTCAACCTCGACCCCTCGCTGCTGAAGCGCATGAAGCTCCAGGTCGCCGAAGACGGCGTACTCGAGGTGCCGGTCACCACCATGGTGCCTGCCTACTGCATGGGCTCCGGAATCGGCTCGGCCCACGTTGCGAAGGGTGACTACGACATCGTCACGAGCGACGCCGAGGCGGTAAGGGAGTTCGGCATCGACCGGATCAGGTTCGGCGACTTCGTCGCGCTCATGGACCAGGACAACCGCTACGGCCGGGCCTACCGCCGCGGCGCCATCTCCATCGGCATCGTCGTGCACAGCGACTGCAAGGAGGCGGGCCACGGCCCCGGCGTCACCACCCTCATGACCTGCGCCACCCCTCGTATCCGCCCGGTCGTCGACCCCGCGGCGAACATCGCCGACCTGCTCGGCATCGGCACGATCCGCAAACCCGCAATGGCCTGAGGACCGGAGGAGCTGTGGAATTTTACGGGTGCCTTAGGCGTTGCTTACTAGGCAGTAATTCATTTGTCAAAATCACCTGAACATGTTAAACAGACGAGGAAAGCCATGAATCTCAAGCTCTATGGAAGGGATCCCCTCAAGATGTTCGAGGATGTGTTCAATGAAAGGCTGACGCCGTTCTTCAGCTCGATGGGTTCGATGATGGCCCCAACCTTCAAGGTGGACATCAGCGAGGACGACAAGGCGTTCTACCTCAACGCCGACATTCCCGGCGTGAAGAAGGAGGATGTCAAGGTAACGATGGAGGAGGATGTGCTCTGCATCACCGCCGAGCGGATGCAGGAGGAGGAGGAGAAGAAGAAGAACTACCACCGGGTCGAGCGCTCCTGGGGAAGCCTGTCGAGGAGCTTCACCATCGGCGACAACGTCGATGGCGAGGGCATCAGGGCCTCCTACGACAACGGGGTGCTCAAGATCGTGGTACCGAAGAAGGAGCCCGAAGCGAAGAAGAGCAAGGAGATCTCCGTGAGCTGACCCGAGAAGATGCCGAGCTGGAGCTCGGCGCTCCCGGGCTTCTCCGGGTATAACCCCTAGGGGCGTGAAAACAGGAAGGCTGCCGTCGGCAGCCTTTCGTATTGCCTGCAGGAACAGGCGAGGGGCGCAATGGGGAGGGCACGGCATCAAGCGTCGGAGGGGGGAAGGCGGAGCGGTCAGGAAAAACGACAAAGGCTGCCATCGGCAGCCTTTGTCGTTAGTATTCCAACCCGTGGATCAGCAGTTGCGGACGGTGTCCGAGGTGCGGTCCTTGATGGTCGACTCGTCGAACTCGTCCCAGTTGTGCTCGTCGTGCTCGCGCTGGTAGCCCGCCTCCTTGAGACCGAAGCTCATGTCGGCGACCATTTCGGGGCGCAGCTCCTTCAGGTTCTTGACCTCTGCCTGCGTCAGGATCCTCGACTGGTCGAAACCGAGGTCGATCTCGATCTTGCGGTTCTTGGTCTTGACGCGGTCGATGTCGTAGAAGCGCTTGGTGATCGTGGTCTGCGCGAATGCCTTGAGGCAGCCGAGCATGTACTTGCGCACATACGGGTCCTTGATCCAGGGGTAGCTGAAGAAGGTCTTGCGGGCATAGAACCTCGCGTAGGATTTCAGCACGCCCTTGAGCACGTCCTCACGCTCCATGTTGTCCGGCTTGATGATCGGCGACACGAAGTTGTAGCGTGAGTAGTCGCGGACCTCGACGCGGTCGCCGAGCTCCTTGAAGAGGTCGGAGAAGGGCCACGGAGTATAGATGGTCCAGTTGGCCATGTCCGGATCCCAGTCCTTGCAGAGCTGGTAGGTCTCCTCGATGGTCTCCGGGGTCTCGTGCTCGAGGCCCATCACGAACTGCGCTTCGGCGACGATGCCGTTCTTCTGGAGCAGCTTGATGGCGTACTTGTTCTCCTCGATCGTGGTCTCTTTCCTGAAGCGGTTCAGGTTCATCTGGCTGGCGGCCTCGGTGCCGAGCGACACGTGGACCAGGCCGGCCTTGCGGAAGAAGGGCAGCAGGTCCTCGTCACGCATGATGTCGGTCACGCGGGTGTTGATGCCCCAGGTGACGTCGAGCTTGCGGTCGATGAGCTCCTGGCAGAGTGAGACGAACTTCTGCTTGTTGATGGTCGGCTCCTCGTCGGCGAGGATGAAGAAGCCCACCTTGTATTTCTTGACCAGCACCTCGATCTCGTCGACGAAGTTCTTCGGGCTGCGGGCGCGGTACCGGCGCCAGAACTGCCACTGCGAGCAGAAGGTGCAGGTGAACGGGCATCCTCGTGCGAAGTTCGGCACGGCGAGGCGGCAGTTCAGCGGGGTGTAGTTGTATTTGTCCCAGTCGTAGAGGCTCCAGTCCGGGGAGAGGGTGTCGAGGTCCTCGATGACCGGGTGGGCCGCCGTGGCGAACACTTCGCCCTTCTCGTCGATATAGGCGATGCCGGTGATCTCGGAGCGGGTCTCCCTGTCGTTGCCTGCGGCGATCGCCTTCATCAGGTTGACCGTGACCTCTTCGCCTTCGCCGCGGACGACATAGTCGGTTTCCGGGGCTTCGGTCAGCACCTGCGGGTACATGAAGGTGGAGTGGATACCGCCCATGATGGTGCGGATATTCTTGTTCACCTTCTTGGCGATCTTCATGATGTCCTGTGCCTTGAAGATCGAGGGCGTGATGTTGGTGGCCATCACCACATCCGGCTGGTTCTTGCGGATGATCTCCTCGATGGTCTCGTCCGGCAGGTCTTCGGCCATCGCATCCACGAATTTCACCTGACTAAAGCCAGCCTGCTTCAGTGCGCCGCCGATGTAGGCAACCCAACTGGGTGTCCAGTTGCCTGCAATCTCTGCGCCGCCTGAATGATAATTCGGCTGAATCATCAGAATCTTCATCTGTCTCAACCCTCCGGATTGGTTTATGGTACTCGTTCGGTCATCTCGGCATGCGTAAATATTACTTCACGCCATCTATAAAAAATTCAAGGACGATTAATGTACAACATATTCGACGAAATTCCTGAGCCTGTTTCGCCAGGTCAGGCCTTCGCCACATGCATCAGCATGGTGTGGTAGAAGCCCAGGCTGATCTTCTGGCTGTTGACCACTTTCAGCCCGAGTTTGCCGAGCACCCGCTGCATCTCCTCGTCCCTGATCATCTGGATGGTCGTGCGGCGCTCCTTCTTCGGGAAGAAGCCGCCGAGCCAGTGCTGGAAGGCGAGGATCTTGTTGTACGGGGCGTAGGTGAAGATCACCGGCCCCGTCGTCAGCTTGCTGAGGTTGGTGAAGGCGTTGGCGAACCCTTCGGCCGGGTAGTGGATCAGCACGTCGAAGCAGACTACGGCGTCGAAGCTGCCCGAGACCGACTCGATGGAGCTGACCTCGAACTCGATATTGCCGGCGACCCCGGCCTTTTCAGCGTCCTCCTTCGTCTTGTTCACCATCTGCGAGGCGATGTCGGCAGCCTTGACCAGGTAGCCGTTCTTCGCGAGGCGGATGGTGAAGAGCCCTGTGCCGCAACCCGCGTCGAGCACCTTCGAGCCTTTCTGCAGGCCCGTCTTCTGCAACCATTCGAACGCCTTGTCCATCATGACCGCGTGGCCCTGCCTGACGGTGGACCTGACGGTCGAGAGCTTGTCGTTGCCGTAGATCGACGCCCAGCGCTGGAAGCCCTGGCCGTTGAAGTACGCCTGGAGCATCTTCTTGTGTTCTTCGACGTTGAATGATGATGGTGTGCTCATGTTCGGTTGTAACTGTTGATGGTATTGCCGCAATTCTTCAGGGCTGCCCGGTGTGGGCGCCCTCGATCCTCGTTTCGAGCTCCTCGTAGAGCTCCTGGAGCTCCTCGATCGTTCCTTCGTCGGCCTCCCAGAAGCCGCGCGAATGGGCTTCGAGCAGGCGCCGGGTCATGGCGATCGTGGCGTTCGGGTTCATGGAGGCCAGCCGTTCGAGCATCTCCCTGTCCTGCAGGAAGGTCTGCGTGAACTGCTGGTAGGTCCAGTTCTTGACCGCCGACGCCGTGGCGCTCCATCCGTAGGTGTTGGTCAGGTGGGCCTCGATCTCCCGGACCCCTTCGTAGCCATGCTCGAGCATCGCCTCGTACCACTTCGGGTTCAGGAGCTTGGTGCGCGCCTCGAGCGCCACCATGCTCTCGAGCGAGCGGATCTTCTGGCCGGTGCCGAAACCGCCCATGTCGCCCACCATCACCTTTGGTTTCGAGCCGCTGAGGACCTCGACCGACTTCGAAACGCCGCCAAGATACTCATAATAATGGTCAATATCAGACACCCCGATCTCGAAACTGTCGATATTCTGGAAGGTCAAGGTAACATTTTTCAGTGCCGAACGAAGCACTTCCGGGCTCTCCTGCCACTCCCCGGAGGGGTTGTAGGCGAAGCTCTTGCGGTTGACGAAGGCGTCGGCCAGCTGCTGCTCCGCTTCCCAGGTGCTGCTCTCGACGAGGTGGTTGACATTCGAGCCGTAGCTGCCGGGGGCGTTGGAGTAGATCCTGCTCGCGGCCTCCCCGGCCGTGACCCCCATCTCTTCGGCCTGGAGACGGATGTTCCTCCTGACGAAGTTCATCGACTCGGGTTCATCCGCTACGGCGGCAAGCCTGACGGCGCGGTCGAGCAGGCGGACCTGGTGCGAGAGCAGGTCCCTGAAGATGCCGCTCACCGTTACGACGATGTCGATGCGGGGTCGCCCGAGCTCAGAGAGCGGGATCAGCTCGACGTCGCCGATCTTGCCGAGCTCGTCGGTCTTCACCTTTGCGCCGAGCAGCGCCAGGGCCTGCGCCACCCCTTCGCCGTCGCTCTTCAGGTTGTCGGTGCCCCACAGGATGAGCGCGATCGATTCGGGCATGGCGCCGGTCTCCCGGCGGTGCTGCTCGATCAGCGCCTCGGCCGAGCGCCTGCCCGCCTTCTGGGAGAAGGGGGTCGGGATGCTGAAGGGGTCGAGGCTGTGGATGTTCCGACCGGTCGGGACGATCGAAGGGTTCCTGACGAGGTCGTTGCCGGGCGACGGCGGGACGTAGGCGCCGGAGAGGGCGCTGGCGACCGCATCGATCTCGCGGTTGGTGGCAAGGCCGATGAGGATGCCGTTCAGGAAGTGCCAGAGGCGGCTGGTCTGGGCAGGCCTGATGCCGGCCGATTTCTGGAGCCAGGTGTCGGCGTCGTTCATGCGCACCGCGAGCGTGCCTTCGAGCAGGGCGGTGGTCGTGAGCCCCGCCGGGAGCGTCTCCGGGATGGTGCCGACGAAGCGGCGGAGCGCTTCCCGGCAGATCGAGGCCACCTGCTGCCATGAGTCGCGGAGGGCCATGTCCTCCTCGTGCTTCTCCGCCAGGGTCCGGCAGTCGAGGCCGAGCCCCGCGCTGACCAGCTCTGGAAGCGAGCGGTCGTCGAGCTCAGGGCGGGCGTGGCTGACCAGAAGGGTAAGGTTGTCCGTGAGGCTCTCTACCGAGGCGTTTTCGCCGAGTACGTGCAGGCCGAGCGGGATCATGCGCTCCTCGATGAGGTAGAGCTCGTTGTTCAGCCAGGTCACCCAGGCTTCCTCCTCCATCTCTCCGGGAGGGGTGAGGTCGATGCCCGCGGCCAGTTCCCGGATCTGTCCGAGGACCTCGTCCGAGGGGCGGTTCCTCCAGGCGCCGACCAGGTCCCTGATCTGCCGCATCCCCTTGTAGAGGCCGGCGTGCTCGAGGGGCGGCGCCATATAGCTGACCAGCGTCGCCATGCCGCGGCGCTTGGCGATGGCCGCTTCGCTGGGGTTGTTGACGCAGTAGCAGTAGTAGTGCGGCAGGGAGCCGATGAGCTGGCGCGGCCAGCAGTCGAGCGAGAGGCCGACCTGCTTGCCGGGCATGAACTCGAGGGCGCCGTGGGTGCCGAAGTGCAGCACCGCGTCCGCAGAGAACTCATGGTCGAGCCAGGAGTAGAAGGCCGCAAAGGCGTGGTTCGGCGCGGCGTCCTTGGCCATGAGCAGGCGCATCGGGTCGCGCTCGTAGCCGAAGGAGGGTTGCTGGCCGACAAAGAGGTTCCCGAAGTGCGTGCCGAGGATGTGGAAGTTGTTCCGGTCGTTCAGGATCTCGCCGGGGGCATCGCCCCAGAAGGGCTCGATCCGCTCGTAGGCGGGGAACTGCTTCCGGTAGAGCTCGACCGGGTAGTGCGCCGCGACGTTGCCGTCGGTGCCGTAGACAAGGCGGTTGCCTTCGAGCAGCCGGTCCCGCAATGCCTCCGATGAGTCGGGCAGGTCGACCCTGTACCCATCCTCCTTCAGCCGCTTCATCAGGCGCCAGAGGCTTTCGAACACCTCGAGGAAGGCCGCCGTGCCTGCGTTGCCGAGGTTCGGCGGGAAGTTGAAGAGCACGATGGCGAGCCTTTTCTCCCCGGGCTCCTTTTTCCGGAGGTTGAGCAGCCTCGAGACCCGCCGGGCCAGCGCGGCGCCCTCCTCCGGCAGCGGCATGGTCCGTTCGCTGCCCTCCTCGAGGCCGGCGAAGATGTGCGGCTCGATGGCGCCGTCGAGCTCAGGGACGGCCACGCTCAGGGCCACCTGCAGCGGCGTGAGGCCGAGATGGCTCTCCCTCCACTGGGCTATGGGCTGGAAGGCGAGCGGGATGATGTTGTAGCAGGGGACCCCGATCTTCTTCAGGATCTCCACGGCTTCGGCCGATTTTGTCTCCGCGGGCCCGCCGACCAGCGAGAAGCCGGTGGCATTGATGAGCAGGTCGACCGGGATCGATTCCGGCATCGACGGATCGAAGAACCCTTCGAGCGCCGGACGGAAGTCGAGCCCGCCGCTGTAGGCGACGCAGCAGCGGATGCCGTGCGATTCGAGGTCGCGGACCAGCTGCCCGACATGCTGCATGTTCTCCGAGAGCAGGGTGGCGCGCATCACGAGGATCGCCACGGTTCCCTTGCCGCTCTCCGGGCGGTTGGCGCGGTGCCACTCGCGGTACTGGGCGGTCGTGGCGAAGGGCGCTCCGGCGTCGGGATGGAAGAGCGCCGTGTCGGGGTAGAAGATCGGATCCTGCTGCGGGAGGATCCCCTTGTGGCCGGGCACATAACGCTCGACCAGCATGCAGAGGAAGCGCCGCATGTTCTCCTTCGAGCCGTTGAGCCAGTACTGGTGCGCCGAGATGAAGGTGTGGATGTCCCTGGCCTTGCCGGGGATGTGCTTCATGAGCTTGCCGACGTTGCGCACCATCGCCAGCTGTCGGCCGCCCTCCCCGCTGCTGTGGGTAGGCCTGAGCTTTGCGGCCCACTGCTTGAAGATGCCTTGCTGCTTCTCCTCCTCCTCCTTCGGCTTCTGCAGGGAGAAGCGGCCGACCCGCGTCTGGCTGATGAGGGCCGGATTGCTCGTGATCATGCAGACCGGGCACTCTGCGGTTTCGAGGAGCTCCTCCAGCGGCCGGACGATCTCCTCGCTGAAGAGCATGGAGCCGAAGATGAAATCCGCTTCAGGGACCTCTTTTGCAAGCCGTTCCCACGCCTGGACGCCGTGGTTCAATCCCAGGTTGAACATCGAAACCTCGAGGCCGAGCGGGAACTCGCGGTTCAGCTCGGCGGCAGCCGATTTGAGCGCCGCGTTGTTCGTGGGCTCCATCGTGATGAAGAGAAATCGCATGGGGCAGATCCTGTTTTAT
>OMIK01000070.1 GCA_900299075.1 Chlorobi bacterium Chlorobi_1 | reverse complement strand
TCGAGCACGGTGCCGCTGACCACGCGCACGAGCTTGCCCTGGGTGTGCGGTGCTTTCTGGTAGTGCAGGCCGCGCAGCACGCCGCGCCGCGACATCGATTCGTTGTCCTGCACGAACATCCTGCTGCCGGCGTGCCGCTCGAAGAGGTCGAGCCGGAACGATTCGAAGAAATAGCCGCGCTCGTCCCCGAACACACGGGGTTCGAAGAGCAGGATGTCGGGAATGGCGGTAGGGAGCAGATTCATGGCAAGCTGGCAATATGTCGGATAAGGTCCATCGGCTCGGGCAGGATCAGAGCGAACCCCCGTCCCTTCCACGGGTCAGGAGCGTGATGAGATACTGGCCGTACTGGTTCTTGAGCAGCGGATGCGCGAGGCGTTCGAGGTCACCGTCGCCGATCCAGCCGCTCCGCCAGGCGATCTCTTCGGGACAGGCGACCTTGAGCCCCTGGCGCTTCTCGACGGTTTCGATGAAGTTGCCGGCCTGCTGGAACGAGTCGTGCGTCCCGGTATCGAGCCAGGCGAACCCCCTGCCCATGATCGAGCAGGCCAGGGTGCCTCGCCCGAGGTAGGTTTCGTTGACCGAGGTGATCTCGAGCTCGCCCCTGTGTGAAGGGCGGATCTCCGAGGCGACATCGACCACATCGTTCGGATAGAAGTAGAGCCCGACTACGGCATAGTTCGATTTCGGCTTCTCGGGCTTCTCGACGATCGACAGCACCCTGCCCTCCGGATCGAACTCCACGACCCCGTAGCGCTCCGGATCCCCGACGTAGTAGCCGAACACCACCGCGTTCCGCTCGGCGGTCACCCGGTCGACGGCGCTCCTGAGCATCGCGCTGAAACCGTAGCCGAAGAAGATGTTGTCTCCGAGCACGAGGCAGACATCGTCTCCTCCGATGAACTCCCGGCCGATGATGAACGCCTGGGCGAGGCCGTCGGGCGATGGCTGGACCGCATAACTGAGAGAAATGCCCCAGTCGCTTCCGTCCCCGAGCAGCTTCATGAACGAGGAGCGGTCCTCCGGCGTGGTGATCACCAGGATCTCCCGGATCCCTGCAAGCATGAGGGTCGTCAGCGGGTAGTAGATCATCGGCTTGTCGTAGACCGGAAGCAGCTGTTTCGAGATGCCTCGCGTCACCGGGTAGAGACGGGTTCCGGAACCTCCGGCGAGAATGATGCCTTTCATGAAAAGCGCGGCTTTCGTTGGGTCGCCGCCGTGGGCGCCGAGCCCGTTGGCGTGGTTCTGATATACAGCACTAATTATACATAAAAAATGTCAGTAACGCCCCATAGGCAGAAGATCCACGCCAGGAGGAACTCAACAAGCGATGCATCGCGGGTTGACCATTTCAGGTTTGTTGTAGGTCAGTTCGCACCCGGTGCCGAGATCGACGAGCCGGCGCCCCGTTGCCTTGAGGATCGCATGGCCAGGAGCCGTCTCCCACTCGGCGCTCGGCTCGATCTTCGGGTAGAGTTCGGCATCCCCTGCCGCAACGAGGCAGATGTTCATCCCTCCGTCACCCCTGACGAGCCGGATATCGGGATATTCGCGCCCGAGCTCCTCGATACACGCCAGCATCCGCTCATCGACGAAGCGGCCGTCGACCAGGAGCCTGGCCGGGCCGCGGGTAACGCTACGGGACGCCGCTGTCCGGGACGAGAGGCGGGCGGTTTCGGCAAAGGAGTTGCTGGCGTTCCGAATCCGGAATGCACCGGCCTCCCGGCTTGCGCAGTAGAGCTCGTCGGACTCCGTCGCGTACATCGCACCCACCACCGGCTCGTTGCCGTCGATAAGCGCCACGCCGACCGTGAGCGACGCACGGCGGCTCTCGGCCGACACCGGTGCAACCACGACGGAGACGAGCCAGAAGCGGTGCCATCCTGACCTGATCCTGAAGGAGACCGGCTCACTGCATGAACCGTGCACAGGGAGCCCTGCAACTGAAAGGCTCCGGCCGATCAGCCGGAACACCTCCTGATCCCTTCCGGGCCGGGCGTCGCCGCCCCCTCCCGCGCCGTCACCGGGGTAACTATTCCCGGATATGGATTTACCGGCCTTGAGGCATACTTCGAGGGCAATGATGAGTTCAGGCGTCATGGTGTGCATCTTCTCTAGGGCGATTGCGTCGTTCGCCCTGCCGGAGGGCAGGGAATAAACCCGATTGTCCCTATGCTTCTACAAACACCGTGCCATATCGCGTCATCATGGGCAAAAAAACCCTTCCGGCCGCCGACAGAAGGGATCTCTGGCCACATCAGGCAAGAGCGGATCCGGATCCGTCAGCCTCCCTGTGACGCACCAGTCTCAGAATGAGAACGAATTACGGCAAACAGGGACACATGAGGGGCGGATTCAGGTTTCACCCGTGGATATTATTGCGTAACTTCAAGCTGGCCAACAGGAGGGCCCTTCCCGTTCCACCGACCTTCTTCGAAACTTCCCGAGCATGCACTGTCAGCCATGAGCATCGACATCGACACCAACACCCAAGCCAAGGAACACTTCTATATCAACCGTGAGGCAAGGGACCTTTTCCACCTCTCCGACCCGGAGGCGCTCACCCTCCCGACCGACCGGAAAGCGGCCCTTAAACAGGCGGAGGCGCTCACCGAAGCGATCAACCGGAGGCTCCTCCTGCTGAAGGGCAGCGACGCCAAGCCGTTGCTCCCCGCGCAGTTCCACGGCATGAAGCTGCTGCACGAGGTCTACCACCACCTGCTGACGAAAAGCTCAGGCGTTTCGGCATCGGCGATCGCCTACGTGGAACAGGATGCGTCGCTGTGGCATACGAAGGAGTTCCTCAACGGCTTCCTTGAGCAGTTCCCGACCCACGAGCTCTACCGGACCGGCAGGAGTGCCGCAGAGTACCTGCAGTCCGCGCCCAGGCTTGTGGATACGGTCGAGGAGTCCTACCTGGTCTGGCTCAACAACCAGAACCCGGCGCTTGGACAGTTCGAGGAGCTCATCTCCGACGGCAGGCTCAGGAGCAGCAGCACCTACCCGCACCTGATCTCGGCCATGCGCCGCGCCATGGCGGCCGCCGGACCCGTGGGATCTGGCGACGAAGACCTGGCCGACCTGCTCTCGAGGCCGATGCGCCATGCGCCGGGTTCACTGCTGGACCAGCTCAGGTACATCAGGCTGCACTGGGGGGAACTGCTCGAGGACTCACCCTGGTGGGGGCTGCTCGAGGACGCGATCGTCCTCATCGAGGACGAGGACCGCTACCTCTTCTTCGAAAAGCTGGCCGAAGGCGGCGGGCTGGCCCATGGCGGCATGTACGAGAAGGAGGCGCATGTCCCCTCGTTCGCGAGCCTCGCCGACGCACCAGCCCGATACTCCCACGACTCGTCGTGGATGCCCGAGGTGGTAATGATCGCCAAGAGCACCTACGTCTGGCTCGACCAGCTCAGCCGCCAGTACGGCTATCCCGTCCGGAGGCTCCAGGATATCCCCGACCGCGAGCTCGACCTCCTCGCCGAACGCGGCTTCACCGCCCTGTGGCTCATCGGGCTCTGGGAGCGGAGCCACGCCTCGCAGATGATCAAGCAGATCCAGGGAAACCCCGAGGCCAAGGCCTCCGCCTACGCGCTGGAGAACTACGAGATCGCCGGCGAGCTCGGCGGCTACGAGGGGTACCTCGACCTGAGGAACCGCGCCATGCAGCGGGGCGTCCGCCTCGCCAGCGACATGGTGCCGAACCACACCGGCATCGACTCGGAGCTGGTCCGTCAGCAGCCGGGATGGTTCCTGGGCACGAACGAGCCACCCTACCCGAACTACACCTACAACGGCCCGAACCTCAGCGCTGACAGCCGCTACGGCATCCACATCGAGGATGGCTACTGGAACCGCACCGACGCGGCGGTCACCTTCAAGCGGATCGACCACCTTACCGGCGACACCCGCTACATCTACCACGGCAACGACGGCACCAACATGCCCTGGAACGACACCGCCCAGCTCAACTTCCTCGACCCCGAGGTGCGCGAGGCGGTCATCCAGCAGATCCTGCACGTGGCGCGGATGTTCCCCGTCATCAGGTTCGACGCGGCGATGGTGCTAGCCAAGATGCACATCCAGCGCCTCTGGTTCCCGCTCCACGGCCACGCCCCGGGCGTACCGTCTCGCGGCGCCTGGTCCATGGGCATGGCCGATTTCGAAGCGGCCATACCGCAGGAGTTCTGGCGCGAGGTGGTCGACCGGGTGAAGCAGGAGGTGCCGGACACGCTCCTGCTCGCCGAAGCCTTCTGGATGCTCGAAGGCTACTTCGTCCGCACCCTGGGCATGCACCGCGTCTACAACAGCGCCTTCATGCACATGCTCAAGAAGGAGGACAACGCCAGCTACCGGCAGCTCATCAAGAAGACGCTCGAGTTCGACCCGGAGATCCTGAAGCGCTATGTCAACTTCATGAACAACCCCGACGAGGACACGGCGATCGCCCAGTTCGGCAAGGGGGACAAGTACTTCGGCGTCTGCATGATGATGATCACCCTGCCCGGCCTGCCGATGATCGGCCACGGCCAGGTCGAGGGGCTGACCGAGAAGTACGGCATGGAGTATGCCCGGGCCTACTACGACGAGCACCCTGACGGCGACCTCGTCGGCCGCCACTACCGCGAGATCTTCCCGATCATGAAGCGCCGGCGCCTCTTCGCCGAAGTCGGCAACTTCTTCCTGTTCGACCTCTTCGGGCCTGACGGCAACGTGAACGAACATGTCTTCGCCTACTCGAACCGGATCGGCGACGACCGTGCGCTGGTGCTCTACAACAACCGGTACGAATCCGCCGAAGGATGGATACGCTTCTCGGCGGCACACCTCGCCGGCGGCGAGCTCAGGCAGACCCAGCTGGCCGACGCCCTAGCGCTTCCCGACGACCACGGCGCCTATGTTGTGTTCCGCGACCACTCGAGCGGCCTGGAGTTCATCCGCAACTGCCAGCAGCTCCGGCACCAGGGCCTCGCAGTCCACCTCGAGGGCTACCGGTACAACGTCTTCCTCGATTTCAGGATCGTCCGCCCGTCGAGGCTGAAGCCGTACGACCGGATCTGCCGTGAGCTCGACGGCCGCGGCACCGGTTCCATCGAACTCGAGGCCCTCTCCATGAGCCTCAGGCCGGTCCACCGCATCATCACGGCGGCGCTGGCGGCAGAGGCCGGCCCCCTGCAGGCGAAGACCCCGGACGACCGGGTCGACGCCACCGCTTTCGGCCAGCAGTGCGAACAGCTGCTCGCCGATGTCGCCGCGCAGTTCGAACAGATCATGGAGCGTCCTCTCGACCTGCCGCCAGGCGTCGCACGATCGGCGTCAGAGCGCTACCTCAGCGCGATGCGCATTTCGACCTGCCTCGGAAAACTGTCGGGGGAGAAGCGCCTCAAGGCCGCCCTGGGCGTCGAGCACGACGGAGGCAGGAGCTTCAGGCGTACGATCAGGGAGCTGCTGGCGCTGGAGTGCATCCAGGAGATGGTGAGCCACAACGGCCTCCTGCAGCGGCAGCTGATCGACGACTGGCTGCTCGGCTCCGCCCTGGAGCCCGAATGGCGGGAAGAGTCCGGCCTGCCCTTCTCCGGGCGGGAACAGGTGGACCTCTTCTCGTGCCTGCTCCTCCCCAAACGCACCGCCACTGCCGCCGATACGCCGGCCGGACTCCTGACCGCGCATCTTGCAGGGCTTTTCGAATCGGGCGACCCGCACTTCTCCGCCTTCATGCAGTTCCAGCACCTCCACGCCAGGAGCTGGTTCCGGGAGCACCGCTTCATGCTCATGCTTGCCTGGCTCTGGCTGCATGCGCAGCTGGGCGGAAAGGACACCCCGGCCGCCGCCAAGGCTTCTGCAGTCGACAATGCCATGAAGGGGTGGCTCGAAGCGCTTGAGCAGCTTGATGCTGCCGCGTTCCTGAGCGGCTACGAGATGCAGGCGCTGCTGAAAGGAGCCTAACCGGTTGAAAGATATCCGGAAGGCACCCCTTCCGGAACCCGGTAGTCAGGGGGGGAACGGTCAGTCAAGCTGGCCGTTCCCCTCGCACGCCGCCCGGCATGCGGGTCCGCACCGGGCGCTTCGAAAAGTTGAGGTTATGAGCGACGGGGCAGTCCCATTCGGTAAAACCAGGCAATGGGTATGATCCTGTTCAGCTCCAAGTTGCTGTTATACCACCACCTTGTGTTTTGGCAGCTATTCTGGCTCCCGAGCAACATGACCTCCGGTTTTCCTTTTCGTTCGGCCCTTCGCCCCCTTGCTGCGAGCTACTATGGCCTTTGCTGACTTCTCGCTCCGGCGTTGCGCCGTAGCCCGTTCAAGCGCGAGGCGAGATCTCCCCAGGTAAGAACCCACTCCGTCCCCGCACAACCGCCGGATTTACGCCGCCTGGACCTTGACCACGAGAGCTTTGCCGTCAGTTGCCTGCTCGCCCTGCTCGGCAACGCCTGCTATCCGGTTCTTGTCCATCGGCTCAGGGGTTCGCTCCACACCTCCTCCCCACACTCGCTCGCCCTCATGCAGTGTTGCTTCGCTTCATTCGCTGTGTTCTACTCACAGGAAGACTTTCACCTCCAGGATTGCGCCTGTGCTGTGGGCGCACAAAAAGAAAAGCCCGGGAAATCCCGGGCTTTTCTGCTTGCGATGTGGATCCGCGACTTACCAGCCGTACTCGAGGTACACCCTGTAGGTGTTGACCAGGAGGAAGGCAAGCACGAGAAGGCCGAAGACCGTGAAGATCGGGCTCTTCTGATCGCGGGAAGCCTGACGGTCGAAGAAAGGCACGAGCAGCCATGCCACGCCGCCGAGCGTGAAGAGGATGATCGCGACCAGCTCGCCGCCCTCGAACTTGAAGTCCTTGAGCAGCTGGAACTGTGCCCAGAAGTACCACTCCGGCTTGATGCCGACAGGTGCCGGGGTCAGCGGGTCGGCCTTGACGCCGATGCCCCACGGGAACATCACGGCAAGGTAGATCACCAGCGCGAAGCCGAGCATCCAGCCGATGCCGTCCTTGGCAAGGAAGGTCGGGAAGAACTTGTCGTAACCTTTGATGAGGCCAGCCTCCTTGTAGCCGATCGGAGCCGAGGTGCCGAGGATCTGGACCAGCGTGAGGTGGGCGGTCAGGAGCAGGAGCACCAGGCCGGGAAGCAGCACGACGTGCAGCGAGAACATGCGGGTGAGGGTCTCGGGGCTCACGTCTGCGCCGCCGCGAAGGATCTCGACCATGAAGGCGCCGCCGGGAGCCACCTTCGGAACCTCGGTGCCGACCTGGGTGGCGAAGAATGCCAGCTCGTTCCAGGGGAGGAGGTAGCCGGTGAAGCCGAAGCCGAGGCTCAGGGCGAGCAGGATGAAGCCGCTGACCCACATGAGCTCACGAGGCTTGCGGTAGGACTTCATGAAGAAGGTGCTGAACATGTGGATGAACAGCATCAGGATCATGAGGTTTGCGCTCCAGGCGTGGACCTGGCGGATGAGCCAGCCGAAGGGAACCTCCTTCTGGATGAAGACGAACGAGGAGAAGGCTTCCGTGCCGGTGGGCTTGTAGTACTGCAGGAGCAGGAGGCCGGTGACGATCTGGATCATGAAGAAGAAGAGACCGAGGCCGCCGAAGTAGTACCAGAAGGAGAGGCGGTGCCTGGGCACCTCTTTCTTCTTCACGTAGTCGAGGATCGGCATGACCACGGAAAAGCGCTCCTGGAGCCACGAGCCGACGACGCCGACCTTCGAGTCCTTGTAGGGGTTCGCTTCGGCACGGTCTACCGGGGGCTTGTAGACGCCCGACGGAGCAGCCTCCGCCTTGGGGGCCTGGGGTTTTGCGGCGGCAGGTGCTGCCGGCCTGGCAGCTGCCGGTGCGGCGGGCTTCGGTGCGCCCGGGGCCGCCGGTTTCGGCTTCGCGGGCTGGTTGCCTGCAGCCGGGTTCTGGGTATTTTCAGCCATGTTTATTGACTCCCTTGATTTTCAGGTATTGATGCTTAAGCTTTCGAGATGATGATGCTGTCACCATCGATCTTCGCCTTGTACTGCTTCAGCGGCTTGGGCTGAGGGCCGGAGATGATCTCGCCGGTCTGCTTGTACTTGGCGCCATGGCAGGGGCAGGCCAGTTCGCCTGCGCCGTTCTCCCAGTGCACGAGGCAGCCGAGGTGGGTGCAGATGGCGCTGACCGCGGTCAGGGAGCCGCCCTTGTTGACGACGATGACCTTGTCCTCGTTGAACTGGAAGATCTTGCCGGTGCCGTCAGCGACCTCCGAGGCTTTCCCGACGTTGAGCTCATTGACCTGCTTCACCTCTTTTGCAGGAGGGATGATGAACTTGGCAACCGGATAGAGCGCACTGGCAGCCACAACGGCACCGACGCCTCCGACGACCTTGTGCAGAAAGCCGCGGCGCTCGAAATCGACGCCTTTCAGGCCGGTCTCCCTCGGCTTGCCGCCCGGGACGGTCCCCGACGAAGAGACTTCAGCACCGTCACCCAGCGTGCCCATCCTTGCCGGGCTTTTGAAATTACCAGTTTGTGCCATTATGGTCTATCTCCTTTTTAATGACTTGGGTTGTTTGGACATCAGGTAGACATTGTTGCAGCCGGAAATCGGGCTGTTGCCGCCTCCGGCGCCGTAATCCCAGCGCATCCGGCTTGGTTACCGAAGAACTGAAAACGAGTTCTAAATTACAATAATTTCCTATTTAACCAATCGTATTGGCGCTTGAAAAAATTGTAGTAGGGGTACATCGTGGCCATCTCGTCATCCCTCCAGACCCGGCTCGACGTAAAGAAACGCATGACCGGGGAGCGCAGCGCGGCCGGATTGAGGAATTCGGAGATGCCGGAAAGGCGATGGAGCGGAGATCCGTTGAGCGCAAGCGAGAACTCCGAAGCGAAACGGAGGTAGAAGGGGCCGGAGTCGAGCACCTGCCGATGGCCGACCACCATCTCGAGCCCCTCGGCCGAGAAGCGGAGCCGCCTCCCGTGGAACGGCGCGAAAACACCCCTCGTAAGCCGCTCCTCGCTGAAGGTGATCCGGTCGAAGCGCTGCTGGCGCCCCGTTTCGCTGTCGGTCAGCAGCGTCACCGCAAGAGGAGGGACCGCCTGGTTGCGGAAATAGACGACATAGTAGACCAGGTCGTAACGGCCGGCAAGCACCCGGCCCCAGTACCAGCGGTCGTAGTACTCATGCATCGGCACCGTGCCGAGGTTATGGTCGTGGTAGCCCATTCCGCCGAACCTGAACGCCGAACTGCCTCCCTCCGGAAAGCCGTCGAGGCTGAGCTCCCCCTCCACCTCCGCCTTCGGTACGCTCAGGAACCACTGGTGGCGGGAAACCTCTTCGCCGGGGCAATCGTGGCTGCGCCGGTAGTCGTAGCGGTGGCGAGGCCTGAAGGTGAAGGAGCCCTTTACCCGCTTCTTCCTGGCGGGAAAATCGAAATCTACCGTCAGACGGAAAAGATCGGTCAGCGGGTCGTAGCAGAATCGGTTGTTTTCGAAACGCACCCCGACACCCGACGGGTCGCTGGTGAATTCGGCGTCGAGCCCTTCGCGGATGAAATTGACGACCTCGCGACCGTGCCGGTAGAGCTGGAAGCTGAAACCGGCATGGTGCCCTGGCCGGGGAGGCGTGCCGTTCCGGCCGGCACGCCACCGGTCGTAGCTTCGCATGTAGAAGGGGGAAAAAGGAAAACCGTCGAACCAGATGAAGACTGCGGAAAGCCCCTGCCCGGGGTCCTCGGCGTCGAAATACCACCACTCGTAGGAACCGGGATCGGCAAGCCCGTGCCAGAGCTCCTGGGTCGAATCGGTCGTTATGTCCATGCAACGGGAGAAAAAGGTTCCATGGGGCGCTTCACATGAACGGTCATAGGAACGAAGGCAGAAGGGAACCCGCAACGCCTGCCTTACAGGTCGACGGCCTGGCAGCCGTAAGCGGAGTACTGGTGGACAGAGAGGGAGTCGAACCCCCGACACAAGGATTTTCAGTCCTTTGCTCTACCAACTGAGCTATCTGTCCAGATTTCGTGATGCAAATATACGGATTTGCCGCATATCGCAAAAAAGAAAATGCATTATTTACCACAAGCCTGCCGCCCTTCTTATCTATATCGCTATCGTCGCCTCTTCTCCGAAAATGACAGCGCCGGTTTCGGCCGACAGCGATTTCGATGCCGACGATATACCGTCAGGAGTACCGGCGCGCCAGCAGGTCACGCCCCGGTACCGATGCGCTCGACTGCACGGCGCACGCGGCGGAGCACCGTATCCTTGCCGAGCACTTCGAGCATGTGGTAGAGGCTCGGGCCGAAGCTCACGCCGGAGGTCGCAATCCTGAGCGGGTGGATAAGCACCGCCGGCTTAAGCCCCTTCGGAGCGACGAACTCCTTGAGCGCCGCCTCGATCGCCTCGGCGCTGAAATCATCGGAGGCCTCGAGGATCGAGGCGAACTCCCCGATCAGCGCGGGGACCTCGGGGGTCCACCGCTTCTCGACCGCCTCGGCCTCGTAGCTCTCCGGCTCGAAGAAGAAGTAGCTGCTGAAGGTAACGAACTCGTGCTCGTAGTTGACCCGCTCGCGCATGAGGTCGACGACCTTCGAGAGGTAGGCGTCGGAGGTGATGCGCGCCTCCGGCATCTCGTAGGGCTTGCTGCGCAGCTCCTCGAGCAGCAGCGGCTTGATGGTCGAAACGATCTTTTCGGCCGGGCGCTGCTTGATGTACTGCTTTTCGAGCCAGTTGAGCTTCTCGACGTTGAAAACGGCACCGGCCCGGCCCACCCGCTCCAGCGAGAACTTCCGGATCAGCTCATCCATGGAGAAGACCTCCTGTTCGCTCCCCTCGCCCTCGTTCCAGCCCAGGAGCGCCACGAAGTTGACGATCGCCTCGCTGCTGAAGCCCTTGCGCATGTAGTCCTCGACGGCCACATCGCCCTGGCGTTTGCTGAGCTTCGACCGGTCGGGGTTGAGCAGCAGCGGCAGGTGGGCGAACTTCGGCGGCTCCCAGCCGAAGAATTCGTAGAGCAGCAGATGCTTCGGCATGGAGGGTAGCCACTCCTCGCCCCTGATGATATGGGTGAACTCCATCAGGTGGTCGTCGATGACACTGGCGAAATGATAGGTAGGGAAGCCGTCCGACTTCATGAGCACCTGGTCGTCGATGGTCGAGGAGTCGAACTCGATGGGGCCGCGGATAAGATCCTCGAACCACACGGAGACGTAGTCAGGCACCTTCATCCTCACGACATAGGGGGCACCCTCGTCGAGCATCTTCCGTATCTCGGACTCCGGCATGTTGCCGCCCATATCCTCGGGCAGCCACTTGCGGTTGTATTTTGGCTGGAGCCCCTGCTTGAGCTGGAGCTGGCGGTTCTCCTCGAGCTCCTCCGAGGTCGAGAAGCAGTAGTAGGCGTTCTTCTCCTCGAGGAGGCGGGTGCAGTAGTCGCGATAGATCGAAAGGCGCTGCGACTGGACATAGGGCCCGTAGTTTCCGCCATGCACCGGGCTTTCATCAGGGATGATTCCCGCCCATTCTAGCGTACCGATGAGGTTCTTCTCGGCATCCTCGACCTTCCGGCTCTGGTCGGTATCCTCGATCCTGATGACGAACTCCCCGTTCATCCTCTTTGCGAACAGGTAGTTGTAGAGGGCGGTGCGCAGGCCTCCCACGTGGAGGTATCCTGTCGGCGATGGAGCAAATCTCGTTCTAACCCGTTGACCGGCCATGGCGAATAACGTCGAAGTTGGTTTTTGGCTTTTGCAGCTGCTTCAGAAAGCAGGGAATTTAAAAAAACTCCCTCTAATTTGTAACCCCAAACAAGAAAAGAGAACGGGTGCCGGCACCCCTTTGCAGGCCCGCGCCACCTGAAAAACCGCATATGCGGGCGCGGACAGGACAGCGATGAAAGATAAACTATTTGCTTTCCATCAAAGTTTTAGTTTTAATTACTTGTAATGACATAAGTTATCCTTGCATCACCCGAACAGCCGACGATGCAGAACCAGAACGACAGGGAAAAGAGCCCGCAGGGGCGGCCGGAGAACCGGTTTGTACCGCCTGGACGTGAGCGCAGGCAGGCTGAAGGAGGAACTGACGTCGATGAGCGGAACGGCGGCAACTTCCCCAAGTTCCTGGTGTTCCTGATGCTCGGCCTCATCGCCCTTTTCGCATTCCAGCGGTTCTTCGCCCAGGAGTCCGCGCCGGAGATCTCCTACAACCAGTACCGTTCGATAACAGACGGCAACCAGGTCGTCGAACTGACCGTCAAGACCAACCCGGACAAATCGGCCATCCTCGTCGGCCGCCTCAACTCGACGGTCCGCATGCCCCTCGCCAACGGCACGGTCTCCCAGACGAACCGCTTCCTTGTCAGGGTACCGGGCTTCGACCTCTCGCAGGCCGACCGCCTTGCCGACAAGGGGGTGCAGCTCAAGGTGCTCCAGGGTACCGACGACATCTCGAATTTCATCGTGCTCATCCTCCCCTGGGTGCTGTTCGGCACCGCCTACTTCCTCGTCTTCAGGCGCATGTCGATGCAGAACGGCGGTGCGAACCGGAACATCTTCAGCTTCGGCAAGAGCCGCGCCAAGCTCATCAGCGAATTCGACGTCAAGGTGACCTTCAAGGATGTTGCCGGAGTCGATGAAGCGGTCGAGGAGCTGAAGGAGACCGTGGAGTTCCTGATGAACCCCGAAAAGTTCCAGAAGATCGGCGGCAAGATCCCGAAAGGAGTGTTGCTCCTCGGCCCTCCCGGAACCGGAAAGACGCTGCTCGCCAAGGCGATCGCCGGCGAGGCCAAGGTGCCCTTCTTTTCGATCTCCGGTGCGGACTTCGTCGAGATGTTCGTGGGCGTCGGCGCCGCCAGGGTCCGCGACCTGTTCGACACCGCCAAGAAAAACGCCCCCTGCATCATCTTCATCGACGAGATCGACGCTGTCGGCAGGAGCCGCGGGGCTGGGCTGGGCGGTGGCCACGACGAGCGGGAACAGACGCTCAACCAGCTGCTTGTCGAAATGGACGGCTTCACCACCAAGGACAACGTGATCCTCATCGCGGCCACCAACCGCCCGGACGTGCTCGATACCGCGCTGCTCAGGCCGGGCCGCTTCGACCGCCAGGTGACCATCGACAAGCCCGACATCAGGGGCAGGGAGGCGATCCTGAAGATCCACACCCGGAACACCCCCCTCGCGGAGGATGTCGACATCGCCATACTTGCCAAGAGCACCCCGGGCTTCTCCGGCGCCGACCTGGCCAACCTGGTGAACGAGGCTGCGCTGCTGGCGGCCCGTAACGAACAACAGTCGCTCACGAGCGAAAACTTCGAACAGGCCAGGGACAAGGTGCTGATGGGTCCGGAACGCAGAAGCATGTACATCTCCCCCGAGCAGAAGAACCTGACCGCCTACCATGAGGCCGGCCATGTGCTCGTCTCGAAGTTCACCCCCGGATCGGACCCCATCCACAAGGTGACCATCATCCCCCGCGGCCGCAGCCTCGGGCAGACTGCCTACCTCCCGCTTGAGGACCGCTACACCCACAACATGGAGTACCTGCTGGCCATGATCACCTACGCCCTCGGCGGAAGGGCGGCCGAAGAGCTGATCTTCAACGAAACCAGCACCGGCGCGGCTAACGATATCGAAAAGGCGACCGAGATCGCCAGGAAGATGGTGAGGAACTGGGGCATGAGCGAGCAGCTCGGCCCGGTCAACTACGGCGACGGCCACAAGGAGGTGTTCCTCGGCAAGGACTACTCGCACGTCAGGGAGTACAGCGAGGAGACCGCCATGCAGATCGACAGCGAGGTCAGGAGGATCATCACCGGCTGCATGGAGAACGCCAGGAGGATCCTTGCGACGCATACGCAGACGCTGCACAACCTGGCGGCACAGCTTGTCGAAAAGGAGTCGCTCGACGCCGGCGAGGTCCAGTCGATCATCGCAGCCGGGAACGGAACGGCGGGCGCACCGGCATAACCATCGGAGAGGAAACATGCAGATCGTCTACCTCATAGGCATCGGGATCGCTGCCGGCCTGCTCTCCGGAATGTTCGGGGTAGGAGGGGGCGTGATCATCGTGCCCGCGCTGGTGCTGCTGTTCGGCATGAGCCAGCAGAGCGCGAACGCAACCTCGCTGATGGCACTCCTGCTGCCGGTCGGCATGCTGGGAGTGTACGAGTATTACCGGCTCGGAAGGCTTTCGGTCGAGCACATGTGGTTCGGCCTTGCCATCGCCCTCGGGCTGTTCATCGGCGCATTCTTCGGCGCCCGCATCGCGCTCGGCATGTCGGGCGAGCTGCTCCGCAAGGCTTTCGGCGTTTTTCTCGTGATCGTTGCAATTCGACTCTGGCTTTGAAATTCAAGTTTTCAAACCTTCAACCAAGCACACACTACCATGGGACAGACAACCACTAAGGCCGACCTGGTGAACGTGATTGCCCAGAGAACGGGACTGACCAAGAACGAGACGGAAGCGGTCGTCGACTGCCTCTTCGAAAGCATCATCGACTCCCTCAAATCAGGCAAGAGGATCGAGATCAGGGGCTTCGGGTCGTTCAACATCCGCTACAAGAACCTGCGTCAGGCCAGGAATCCCAGAACAGGAGAAAAGGTGACGGTGAGTCCGAAGAACGTGCCGACCTTCAAGATTTCGAAAGAGTTCAAGCACGCCGTCAGCGAAAGCCTGAAAACATCCTGATACCTCTTACCCATGCCCCCCGCTGCCCAGCAAGCAGCGGGATCCGTGCCTGCGGGGTCGCCAGCCGATCCCGTGGCGGTGCATTTCCACCACCCGGCTAAACACGGCATGACCAGGAAGGCGCAGACGCCCCCCCTGCATCCTCTAGATCCCGGCCTTCCGCCACAGCCGCCTAACGATCGAACAGCGCCAGCCAGATGGCCGTGAACAGCGGCACCAGCACCGGCAGCGAGTACCTTACGATGTAACCGGTGAAATCGGGCATGTCGGCGCCTGACCGGGCGGCGATGTTCCTGATCATGAAGTTCGGGGCGTTGCCGATATAGGTGAGCGCACCAAAAAACACCGAAGCCATCGAGACCGCCATGAGGTAGAGCTGCGAAGGGGCGTCCCCCGGAACGGGCGACGGCACCCCGCGGGCGAACAGGGCGACCTGGGCCGGATCCCCGGGATCCAGGCCGAACTTACCGAGCGCCCCGGAGAGGAAGTTCAGGTAGGTCGGGGCGTTGTCCAGCACCCCGGAGAGCATCCCGGTGCTCCAGTAGAACTTCGTAAGGGTGAAGCCTGCGGCGTGCTCGCCCGCCCAGGCGGCGATGATCTGGAGCGCCGGCATCATGGTGACGAAAATCCCTGCGAAGAGGTACGCGACCTCCTTGACCGGCTCGAAAGCGAAGCCGTTCTCGCGTACTGCTTCGCGATTGGATGTCTTCCAGGCGGCGGCAGCGATCACGGCCATGGCAAGCTCCCTGATCCCGAAGGGAAGGTGCAGGAGCGCCTGCAGGCTCGGCAATCCCGGAAGCACGGCCGGGTCGAGGAAGATCGATGCGATGAGGGGGATCAGGTAAAGGAGGTTCCTCCGGCCCTTCACCTCGACCCTGTTCGAACGGCGTACCTGCCCTCCAGCCCGTTCGACCCGCAGGTCGAGAAGCAGGAAAAGAAGCAAGAGGGCCGCCAGGGCCATCGACCACGGCAGCCAGAGATGGCGCAGGACCCAGAAGAAGGGTACCCCGCGGAGGAAACCGAGAAAGAGCGGCGGATCCCCGACCGGTGTCAGCGCACCGCCGATATTGCCGACGATGAAGATGAAAAAGACGACATGGAACGGCCGCAGGCGCCCTTGGTTGACCCTGAGGTAAGGGCGGATCAGCAGCATCGAGGCTCCCGTCGTGCCCACGACGTTCGAGATCAGCGCGCCCGCGAGCAGCAGCAGGATGTTGAGCGCCGGGGAGCCCTCACGGTCGACCCTGATCAGGACGCCGCCGGCCACGACGAAAAGCGAGGTGATCAGCGCAATGAACGACAGGTACTCCTCGAGCGTATGCCGGAGCAGCGCTGTACCGGCCTGGCCGGCGAACGCATACCAGGCACATACCGGAAGGGCGAGCAGCAGCGTGGCCTCGCGGTAGCGCCGCTCCCAGAGGCCGGCATAAAGGAGCGGCCCGGTGGCGATCAGCAGCAGGAGGATGACGAACGGCGCTGCAAGCCACCCGGGGGCCGGCCGAAACACATGGATTGCGTTTGCCGCCATAGCGGAAGCCGGCGCCGCAACCATGAGCGACATGACGAGGGCGCCGGGGAGCACGGCCCGTCGCAGCAGCTGCCGCGACGGTGGATAAGCCTGCAATGACCGCATTGCGGAGAGGTTCAGTCCCCTTCGAACTCGGTAACGGAGTAGATGTTGTAGCCCTTCTCGCGAATCCGCTTTTCGCCGCCGACGTCGGGCAGGTTGACGATGAAGGCCATGCCGGCGACCTCGCCGCCGACCTTCTCCACCAGGGCAGCTGCGGCAAGCGCGGTGCCGCCGGTCGCGAGCAGGTCGTCGACCAGCAGGACCTTCTGGCCGGAGCCGAGGGCGTCCGTGTGCATCTCGATCGTGTCGCTGCCGTATTCGAGCTCATACTCGAGCGCGACCGTGTCGGCGGGCAGCTTGCCCGGTTTCCTGACCGGCACGAACCCCTTGCCGAGGGTGTAGGCGAGGGCGCCGCCGAGGATGAATCCCCTTGCCTCGATGCCGACGATGGTATCGAACTCGATCCCTGCGGAGAGGTAGTGCTGGGTCATGGTGTCGATCACGAGGCGGAATCCGACAGGATCCTTGATGAGGGTGGTGATGTCTCGGAACATGATCCCTTTCTTGGGATAGTCGGGCACCGTACGGATCCTGGACTTGATGGGCATGGCGGTAAGTGTTGGGGTTGAATGATCAGTTGCCGTCGAACGGGAAAATTAAAATAACAGTCTCCCCCGCAAATGCAAATCCTCCCCGACCCCGTCAACCCGCACGGCAAGTTCGCATCCCCTCAGGGAGCCGGTGCCGGATCCCGAAGGCACATCCACGTCCACCCTCAGGTAGTTGCCGGTATATCCGCTCCAGCGCACGCTCCCGTCGCCGCTCGCCGTGCCCTCCTCGAACAGCACCTCCATCCGCCTGCCGACAAAGGATTCGGCGAAGCGCCGCTCTAGCCGGCTGCCAAGTTCGCCGAGCACCGACGCGCGTCTCGAGATTTCCGGATGGGGCACCGGGGCCAGCTCGCCCGAGGCGACCTGCCTGGAGAGCTGCGTACCCGGGCGGATCGAACAGGTGAAGACGTGGAGGTAGGCCAGCGGCAGCCCCGAAAGGAACGTGTACATCTCCTCGAACTCCCGTCCGCCTTCGCCGGGATAGCCGGTCATGACGTCCGCCCCGATGCCGCATCCCGGAATCGACTCGACCGCCCTCAGGAGCCTCTGACGGTAGGCTGCGGTGTCGTAATGGCGCCTCATGAGCCGGAGGATGGCATCCGAACCGCTCTGGAGGGGAAGGTGGAAATTGGGCATGATCTTCCCGGATGCGGCAATAAGGGCGATGAGCTCGTCGTCCAGCAGCTCCGGCTCAACCGAACCGATGCGGATCCGGCCGACCTCGACCTCCTCAATGCGCCGCAGCAGCTCCGCAAAGCCGGCATGCCCGTACCGGTAATCCGCGATGTTCACTCCGGTGAGCACGATCTCCCGGTACCCCGCCGCCGCTATCCGGGCTGCCCTGTCGAGCACGAGGTCGAGCGGCACCGGCCTCGACCGTCCCCGGATGTTCGGGATCGTACAGTAGGCGCATCCGAAGCTGCAGCCGTCCTGTATCTTCAGGAAGGCCCTTGTCCGCCCCTGCTCCGGCTGGCAGAGCATGGAGCTGCCCGGCATGGCCGTGTCGCCGGCATCCTTTACCGATGAGACCCGGACCACGGGTCCCTTCTCACCGGCCTCCTCCCGGATAACATAATTTTCGGGATCGAGCTTCGCGATGCTGCCGAGCACGAATGCGACTCCCTCGATAGCCGCGAGGCGCCCCGGGTCGAGCTGCGCGTAACAGCCGATGACCGCAATGCGGCTGCCCGGATTCCTGCGCACGAGCCTCCGTATCTGCTGCCGGGACTTCTGCTCCGCCTGCCTGGTCACGGCACAGGTGTGCACGATAATGAGGTCGGCCCCCTCTTCGATGGTCGAAAGGCTCCACCCCCTCGATACCAGCATATCGAGGATCGTCGATGTTTCAGCATAATTCAGTTTGCATCCAAGCGTCACGGCGGCAACGCTCTGCCTTTTCGTTTCTTTTCGTTCGTTCAACTTATGAGATGTTTATTTCTGGCAACATCCGTATGGATAACAATTCGCGTACACACGTTATTCCTATATTCCCGACAAGCCGGGCAAGCAACGCCGGACGCACATCCTGTTGCAACAATAGGAAACTTCATCTTATATTGTAAATAGAGCATGGAATATTTCATTTCTCTTCAGGGCAACACAAAACAACCAACATCATGAGCGCAAAATCTCCGGACAAATTCGATCTCTACATTCTCAATGTCGACGAATTCAAGTCGCTGAACAAAGAGAAAAACGAACTTAAGGAAAAAATCGCGGCAATGCGCCTCGAATTCGAAGAGAAGATCGGGCCGTTCGAAAACGAACTCAACACCATCATCAGGAAACTCGAGCTGAACCTCGCGAAAATGGAGGGAAGCTCAGTTCCGAAGGCTGCTCCGGCCAAGTTCGGCAGGGGCAAACTCGGTGCATCGATCAAAAGCCTGCTGCAGGCGAACCCCGACAAGGAGTTCAAGCCGAGGGAGATCGCCGCTGCACTCCAGACCAAGGGGACCGCGGTCAGCCTGTGGTTCAACAAGTATGGAAACAACGACCCTGAAATTGACCGCATTCCCGTCGGTGAGGGCGGCAAGCGTTTTGTCTACAAGATCAAGCGCTGACTCCCCGAACGACACGGCCACCCACCAGCGGAATAAAGAAGGCTGCCCTCAGGCAGCCTTCTTTATTCCGTATCCTCCTAAAGTTGCTCAATAACCGATGCTCCTGCGATTACGATAAAAATTCAGCGCAAGCGAAACCATCATCATATTGGCGACAAGGGACGACCCCCCGTAGGAAACAAAAGGAAGGGGAACGCCGATAACCGGCATAAGTCCGATCGTCATCCCGATATTGATAAAGAGGTGGGTCATCAAAAGCGTTGCATAACCGGCAATCACCAGTTCGACGAACTTGTTCTTGATCGCCCCCACCATCCAGACCAGCCTGAGGATAAGCAGCATGAAAAAGAGGATAAGCAACGTCGAACCGATCAATCCGAGCTCTTCAGCTATGACGCAGAAGATGAAATCGGTCCATTGGGCAGGAATATAGCGCAGCTGCGTCTGTGTGCCGTGAAGATAGCCCTTCCCGAAAAGGCCGCCCGACGCAATGGCGATCTTTGCCTGCAGGGCATTGTAACCGGCGCCCCGCGGATCCGACATCGGGTCGAGGAATATCTGGATACGTTTGATCTGGTGCGGCTTCAGGATCGCCGTGGTGAATTTCCAGGTCAGAAGGCCACCAGCAAGCCCCCCTCCGGTCACCAGGAACTGGTGGAGGGCAACCCTTTTGCCGACCAGCATGAATGCCGCAAGGGAGAGGACGGTGAGCGTCAGCAGCATGGTCAGGTTGAAGAAGCCTGAGGCAAGCAGGGCCAACGGCACCACGATCAGCAGGATGAGGTAGAGGTCGAACCCGGCCAGCACGATCATGGGGGTGATGAAGGAGAGGCAGGTCAGGGTCGTGCCGGTATCCGGCTCCATGAGCACCAGGGCAGCGGGCACCAGGGGAATGGCGAGCGCGATCATGACATGGAGCGGGTTGCCGATATCGGTCCTGTCGTCGGAGAGGAACCTCGCCAGGGTGATGACCGTGATCATCTTGGTCAGTTCGGATGGCTGGAAACTGAACATGCCGAAACGGAACCATCCTGCGTTGCCGGCCACCTTCTTGCCGATCACCAGTACCGCAAGGAGCAGGATGATGCCGCCGGCATACATGAAATAGGCGTTGTCCCTGATGATCCGGTAATCGATGAAGTACATCGCCGTGACCACGAGCATGCCGACTGCCGCCCAGGTGAGCTGCCGATAGAAGAGCCCCGTGTCGCCCGGCCCGCTGGTAGTGCCGTGCGTTGCGCTGAACACCGCCAGCAGCCCCATCACGATCACGCCGGCCATCGAAACGATCAGCCAGGGATCTACCTTATTTATCTTTTCCATCTGTTGAACCGGATCTCCGTCATGTTATCTTTCGGAAAAGGCTGGCCTTCAGGCCATGCTCCGGCCATGCCGAACCATAGAAACACCTACTGCCAGTGCAGCAATCTTCATTCTCCTGCGGCCATGCGGCCTTCGTCGGCGCGCCGAATGCCGGGAAATCGACCCTGCTCAATCGCCTGCTCGATCACAAGCTATCTATTGTAACGCCTAAACCGCAAACAACAAGGAAAAAAATCACCGGCATCTACCATGACGACCGGAGCCAGATTGTGATCCTCGATACGCCCGGCATCATGGAGCCGAAGCAGTCCCTGCATGAATCGATGCTCGAAACGACGCGCCAGGCGCTCCGGGAGGCCGATATCATCGTTGCGCTCATCCCCCTTTCTAAGGGTGAAGAGCCCTTCGACCGGGCATTCGCCGACGAGCTGATCGGCCAGTGGGTAAGGCCGGCTGGAAAACCCTTCGTCATCGCACTGAACAAGGCCGACCTCGTCTCCGAAGAGTGTGTCGGCAAGGCCCGACAGGAGATGCTCGAAAGCTATTCCCCCCTTGCCGTCACCGCACTTTCGGCCCTCGAGGGAAGCAACGTCGCCGAGCTGGTCGACCTCCTCAGGCCGCACCTGCCGCTCGACGAACCGCTCTATCCCGAAGAGATGCTCAGCACGGAGCCGGAACGCTTCTTCGTCGCCGAGATCATCCGGGAGAAGATCTTCCTGCAGTACGGCCGGGAGATCCCCTACTCGACCGAGGTGGTCGTCGACGAGTTCAGGGAGCAGCACGAGGAGGACCCGAGGAAAAAGGAGCTGATCCGCTGCTCGGTCGTCGTGGAACGCAACAGCCAGAAGCAGATCATCGTAGGCGCGAAAGGCGCGGCGATCAAGAAGCTGGGGCAGGCCGCGCGCGCCGACATCGAGGAGCTCCTCGGCCGACCGGTGTTCCTTGAGATCTTCGTCAAGATCCGGCCAGACTGGCGAAAGAAGAAGAACCTGCTGCGGAGCTACGGGTACTGAGGGAAAGAGTTCACCAAACCCTCGAGACATGATCTTCAATCTTCACTTATAGGTCCCATACGTCCCATAGGTCCTACAGGACGCATAGGGTAAATAAAGAAAACAAAGATCCCTGTTACGAAGCACCGCGAGATGCCCTCCCACCTTAAAGCAGAAAACCCTTCCGGACGGAAGGGTTTTCTGCTTTGGGACTGTGCTTCAGGGGCAATTACTTGCCGCCCTTCGGCTGGGGTTCCAGCTCGGCGCTGGCGTCCTCGATCTCCTTCTTTTCGTTCGGATGGGCCTGGAGGTAGGCTTCGATCTCCTCCTTGCTCTTGTCCTTGAAGTACTCGAGCGCGGAGAGGATGATGCGCTTGTTCTCCTTGTCGAACTCGATGACCCTGAGCGGCAGCTCGTCGCCGACCTTGAACGAGGAGTGGATGTCCTTCACGCCGCCCTGGAGCAGGTGCGAGACCGGCACGAAGCCGTCCACATCGCCGGGGAGGATCACGATGACGCCCTTCTCGATGATCTGCGAGATCTGGCCGGGGGTCTCTGCACCCACGGCATACTTCTGCTCGAACTCACCCCACGGATCGGAGTTGATCTGCTTGTGGCCGAGAGCGATGCGGCGAGCGTTCACGTCGAACTTCAGCACCTTTACCTCGAGCTCCTGGTTCTTCTTGACCAGTTCGCTGGGGTGGCGGATCTTCTTGGTCCACGACAGGTCGGAGATATGGACCAGGCCGTCGACACCGGGCTCGAGCTCGACGAACACGCCGAAGTCGGTGATGTTGCTCACGGTGCCCTTGTGCAGCGAACCCTCGACATACTTCTCGGAGAGGGCGATCCACGGATCCTCCATCACGCGCTTCATGGAGAGCGAGAGCTTGGTGTGGTCCTTGTCGATGTTCAGGATCACGCACTCAACCTCCTGATCGAGCGAGACGAACTGGCTCGGGTGCTTGATGTGCTGGGTCCAGCTCATCTCGGAGATGTGGACCAGGCCTTCGATGCCCTTCTCGATCTCGACGAAGGCGCCGTAATCGGTGATCGACACCACGCGGCCTTTCGCCTTGATGCCAACCGGGTATTTGATTTCGATGTTTTCCCACGGATGGGCTTCGAGCTGCTTCATGCCGAGAGAGACACGCTTGGTGTTCTCGTCGAAGCCGACGACCACGACCTTGATCGGCTGGTCGAGCTCGACAACCTCGGACGGATGGTTGATCCTGCCCCAGGTGATATCGGTGATGTGGACGAGGCCGTCGAGACCGCCGAGATCGACGAAGATACCGAAATCGGTGATGTTCTTGACGGTGCCTTCGAGGACCATGCCGACCTTGATGTTGGCGAGCATCTCCTCACGCTTGGCCGCATACTCCTCTTCGAGGATGACCTTGTGGCTGACGACGATGTTCTGGGTGACCGGGTTGATCTTGACGACCCTGAAGTCCATCGTCCTGCCGACGAGTGCATCGAAGTCGCGGACAGGCTTGACATCGATCTGCGAACCGGGAAGGAACGCCTCGACGCCCGAGAGCGAAACGGTCATGCCGCCCTTGACCCTGTTGATGATCTTGCCATTGATGATGGTGTCGTTCTCGATTGAATCGTAGATCTTGTCCCAGATCCTGAGGACATCGGCCTTCCTCTTGGAGAGGATGAGCTGGCCCATCTTGTCCTCGATGTTCTCGAGGTACACTTCGACTTCGTCGCCGACCTTGATTTCGTCGTCATCCCTGAACTCGAGGAGCGACACGATGCCTTCGGACTTGAAGCCCACGTCGATCGTGACATCCTTGTTGGAGATGGAGACGATTCGGCCCTTCACGATCTCCTCTTCGGTGATCTCGGAGAGGGTGCTCGTGTAGAGCGACTCCATCTGCGAGAGCTCGGACGGATCGTAGTTGGCGAAAATCTTGATTTTCTTCCTGCCCGGCACTTTCGGCTGCGGCTTGTCCAGCGTTTGTGTTTCTGACATTAATGTTTTCCTTCCTCTCTGGTGATTTACCGGCAGCCGCGAGAGATTTCAGCCGACGGTTTTAGTGTTATGGATGCATCCGGTACAACAAAATCGGGAAGGGCCCGGATAACATTACCCTTCCAGAACCTCCTTGGCGAGTCCGTAGACCCGCGAAACCTGTTCGTCGATCGTCAGGAGCGACGTATCGACCACCACCGCTTCCGGATGGCGCTTCAACGGAGCCAGGGTGCGCTGCTCGTCGTCGCGGTCCCGCTGGCGGATCTCCTCCTCGAGCTCTTCGACCGTCGGGATGGAGGACCCTCCCTTGGCGTCAAGCTCGGCATAGCGGCGCTTTGCCCGCTCGCGTGGATCGGCCACCAGGAAGATCTTGAGTTCGGCATCCGGGAAGACCACGGTGCCGATGTCCCGGCCGTCCATGACCACGCCTCGTGTGGCACCCATGGACTGCTGGAGCTCAAGCAGCCGGTCCCTGACCGGCTTGAGCGAACTCACGAAGCTCACTTCACGGCTCACTCCGTTCTCCCTGATCGCATCGGAGACATCCTCCCCGTCGAGGAAGACCCGGTCGCCGCGAAACTCGATCCTCATCTCCCGGAGCAGTTCAGCTACCCTGCCAGCATCGCGACGAAGCTCGTCGAGCATGCCTGAGCGGAGCACCCGGAGGGTGACGGAACGGTACATCGCCCCG
Organism: Chlorobi bacterium Chlorobi_1; assembly: GCA_900299075.1. Lineage (GTDB taxonomy): Bacteria > Bacteroidota > Chlorobiia > Chlorobiales > Chlorobiaceae > Chlorobaculum. The sequence goes on along the minus strand of OMIK01000070.1, from coordinate 1,453 downwards.
GTATCGATATAGGTATAGCCCAGCTTTCCGGCCAGGATCTTCGCCGTCGTGCTCTTTCCAGAAGCCGCCGGACCGTCGATGGCGATGATGATGCGATGCGTTGTGATACTGGTCTCCGTGCATTTTACTTTAGCCTGACATTTTAAAGAATATATTTGCTTTTTCCAAACGGATTGATTACATGTTAAAACCGCCGAAGGCGGGTCATCATCAGTCAACCAACCCTCCCAGCCATGTCACTCCGCTGCGGCATCGTCGGTCTGCCGAACGTCGGCAAATCGACCCTCTTCAACGCCATCACGGCCAAACAGGCCGAAGCCGCCAACTACCCCTTCTGCACCATCGAACCCAACGTCGGCACCGTGCTGGTGCCCGATCCGCGCCTCAACGAGCTCGCCCGCGTCGTCAAGACCCCGGTCATCGTCCCTGCGGTCCTCGAGATCGTCGACATCGCCGGCCTGGTCCGTGGAGCAAGCAAGGGCGAAGGGCTCGGCAACCAGTTCCTGTCGCACATCCGCGAGGTCGACGCGATCATCCACGTCGTGCGCTGCTTCGAGGATCCGAACATCATCCACGTCGAGGGGAAGATCGACCCGGCCGGAGACATCGCCACCATAGAGACCGAGCTGATGCTCGCCGACCTCGACAGCATGGAGAAGCGGATGGACAAGCTCCGCAGGGGCGCCCGCAAGGAGAAGGAGCAGCAGCAGCTGGTCGACCTGGGAGAGAAGATCGTTGCGGGGCTCGGCGAAGGCATTCCGGTGCGAAGCATCCTCGCCAGCGACGAGGAGCGCGAGATCGCCAGGCAGTTCTTCCTGATCACCGCCAAGCCGGTGCTCTTCGCGGCGAATGTCGCCGAGGGCGACCTGCCCGACGGCAACGAGCACACGGCGAAGGTTGCGGAGATCGCCGCCGAGGGAGGCTCGAGGATGCTGATCATCAGCGCCAAGGCTGAAGCCGACATCGCCGAACTTCCCGAAGAGGAGCGCCCGGACTTCCTCGAGAGCCTCGGCCTCAAGATGTCGGGCCTCGACCGCCTGATCATGGCCGCCTACGACCTGCTGGGCCTGCACAACTACTTCACCGCCGGCGTCAAGGAGGTCCACGCATGGACGATCCGCAAGGGCGCCGCCGCTCCGGAAGCCGCCGCAGCCATCCACTCCGACTTCGAGAAGGGGTTCATCAGGGCGGAGGTGATGTCCTACGACGACCTGGTCTCCCTCGGCTCCGAGCAAAAGGTGAAGGAGGCGGGCAAGATGCGCTCGGAGGGCAAGGAGTACATCGTGAAGGACGGGGATGTGATAACCTTCCGCTTCAACGTATAATGAACCACCGTGTAACCGTCGTGAGCGGTTCGAGTGCAAGGATGCCGGAGCGCAGAAACCGGAATGTACAAACGGTACATGAGGATTTCGAGCACCGGACCTCCGCAGCAATCGAATCGCGCAACAGG
>OMIK01000069.1 GCA_900299075.1 Chlorobi bacterium Chlorobi_1 | reverse complement strand
TCGAGCACGATCGACTTGCCTGCTGCCGAAGCATTGCCGAATGCCGTGATGCCAGCCACAGCAGCTCCGAACAGTACCCTGACGATCGGTTTCATAAATTGATTTCCCATGTTTCGAACTCTTTTTGTTGTTGTGTTTGCTTCCCCGGACTGCTAGCTTCCGCAAAACAATCTACAGCTGCTTGTGTTGCACGATCATTGAGGATTTGCAACAAATCTGCAAACTCATGATTTTGAGCATTCGCCCTTAACCGTATATATTCAAGCGAAAACCATAAAATCAAATCGAAGGCCATGAGCGACACTAACTGGACCGATTCTCAACGATTCGACAGCAAGGCATCCGAATGGGATGCGAACGCCGTGCGGGCGGCGCTCGGCGACGCCGTCGCCCGGGCGATTGCCGCGCACATGCCGGTGAAGCGGCCCGAAAACGCACTCGAGTTCGGCTGCGGCACCGGCCTGGTGACCCTGAAGGTCTCCCCCCGCTGCGGCAGGCTGACCGCGGTCGACACCTCTGAAGGCATGCTCGGGATGCTCAATGAGAAGATCGCCGCCGCCAGCGTCCCGAACGTCGTGACGCATCTGCTCGACCTGACGCAGGAAGGCGCCGCGGCACACCTCGACGGCAACTTCGACTTCGTCTTCAGCAGCATGACCCTGCACCACATCCCCGATACCGGAGCCTTCCTTTCGCAGCTCAACGGGCACATGTCCCCCGGCGCCACGCTCGCCATCGCGGACCTCGACGCCGAGGACGGCCTTTTCCACGACGACGCCACCGAGAAGGTGCACCACGGTTTCGACCGCAAGGCGCTGCAGTCGAAGCTTGAACAGGCAGGTTTCGAAAACATCTCGTTCATCACCGCCCACGTGGTCGAAAAGAGGAACCGCGAAGGCCGGATCGCCCCCTATCCGGTATTCCTCGTCACCGCACGCAAACCCAAAGCCTGAATCCACATGACCCAGCCGAACCCCGGCCCCTTCAGGGCGGTGCTCTTCGACCTCGACGGCACCCTGCTCGACACCATCGAGGATATCGCCTTCAGCCTGAACTCCGTCCTTGAACGGCACGGCTACCCGACCCACACCGTCGACGAATGCCGCCTGCTCGTCGGGTACGGCATGCAGGAGCTGGTGCGGAGCTCGCTTCCGGAAGAGGCCCATGCCGAACCGGTGCTGATGAGGATGCAGGCGGAGATGAAGCAGGCCTATGCGGAGCACTGGAAGGATCGGTCGAAGGCGTACGACGGCATCGGGCGGCTGCTCGACGCTATCGGGGAGATGCACCTGAAGCGGGCGATCCTCTCGAACAAGCCGGACGGATTCACCAGGCTCTGCGCCGACGAACTGCTGGCCGGCTGGAGCTTCGACGTGGTGATGGGGCACCACGACGGGATCGCCCACAAGCCCGATCCGCAGGGGGCGCTCCTGATTGCCGGCATGCTCGGAGTCGAGCCCGCAGAAGTCCTCTATGTCGGAGACAGCGGCACCGACATGAAGACCGCCGTGGCCGCAGGCATGTACCCTGTCGGCGTGCTCTGGGGTTACCGTGACGAGGAGGAGCTGCTGGCTGACGGGGCGGAAGCGGTCGTCGAAAAGCCGGAAGAGATCATCGAAATCCTCAGGAAGGCAAACGGCAGGTAAAACGGGAGGAAAGTTCACCGGGAGCGCCGAACTCCAGTTCGGCATCTTTGCGAAAGAGCTCCCGGCAGATAAGCTTCATGCCAGGAGCCTGATGCGCGAGAAGACGTAGTCGAGGTGGTCCTCGTTGAGCACGATGCGCGAGTAGCCGGTATCGCCGAGCGGCTCCGGCTCCGAATTCCTGTCGCTCGAGAAGCGCCTCCCCTGCTTGCCCTTGAACCAGTAGACCAGCCTGATCCGGTCGCCGTCGATCTCCAGCGCGGTCACGCCCCTCTTGCCGATGGCGCATCCGGAGTTGAAGACGCTCGGGATGACGATGTTGTTGTAGCGGCCGCTGCGCAGGCCGATCTTCTTGCCCTCCGTGAAGCAGGCGTCGAGCATCGTCTTCAGCTCCCCGATCCTCTCCTCGATCTGCATCCGCTCCTCGGGGCCGGCCGCCGGATAGGCACGGCAGAGCTCCTCGATGCGGTAGTTGAGGTGGTCCACCTTCGAGAGGGACTCGAACAGCGGACGGTGGGTATGGCCGATGATCGAGACGATCTTCGCCTGGTTGGAGAAATCGTAGATCGACCGTTCGATCGCAAACCTGCGGCGGCTGTTGTAGGCGGTCGTGAAGTTCCTGATCCCCATCGGCTTGGCGACGTAGCGCAGGAAGAGCACCACCGCGCGGCTGACGACCGGGTAGGTCTCCCAAAGCAGGATCGATGCCTGGTGGCCGTGGAAGAGCAGCATCGCCTCGTCGCCGTACATGAACCGTATCGACTCCACCATCTGCTTCGACAGCCGGTACTCCCGCTCCTCGAAGAGGTCGGCGTCGTGGTTGCCGTAGGTCTTCCAGAAGAATCCGTTCCGCTCGAAGCGGAGGAAGAGGTCGTAGATCCCGGACCATTGCGCCTGGATCTTCTCCACGGAGAACTTGAAGAGCTCCTCGACGTCGCCGTTGAGCACGAGGCTGTACTGTTCGGGAAGGTAGTAGTCGCGCAGCATCGACCGCACCAGCGCGGCATTGCGGCGGAACTCGTCGCGCCGCCCGCCGTTGCCCATGTGCAGATCGCTGAGGATCAGCACCTTCGAGTCGGGGCCGAGCGTTATGGGTTTTGCGGTCGTGAGCAGCCGCTCGAGATGTGGATGTTTCTTCTGATGCAGGCGCATGTGCACGATTGCGTTCTTCAGGGCGGGAGATTCCTGTCGATCGCCCCCCGCATTCAGGTGAAAACAAGAACCGCCAGTTCATGGTTCTTGACCCCTCGCAAGCCGTTACGGAACAGCCGGGCCGATTGAACATTACGCAAAAAAAAGCTTTCTTGTGTTGTATTTCATGAAGATACAGCCACGAAAACCCCCTGGACCGTGATCGCTCCCGAACGCTTCCACAAGATCCGCAGGCTCCTCGAACAGCGGCAGCCGGACCTGACCTTCGTCATGGACAACGTGAACAAGCCCCACAACCTGGCGGCCATCATCAGGAGCTGCGACGCGGTGGGCATCCCCGAGGTGCATGCGGTCTCCTACCGTTCGTCGATCAGGACCAAGCAGCACACTGCGGCAGGGGCCAGCAGGTGGGTGAAGGTCGGGCTCGACGAATCGGTAGAACCTATCGGCAAGGGCCTTCGGGAAAAAGGGATGCAGATCCTCGTGGCAACATTCCGCCCCGACTCGGTCGATTTCAGGACCGTCGATTATACCAGGCCGACGGCGATCATCGTCGGCGAGGAGCTGAAGGGACCTTCGGAAGCGGCCCTTGAACTTGCGGACCGAAGCATCTACATCCCCATGCAGGGCATGGTCGAGTCGCTCAACGTCTCGGTCGCCGCCGCCCTCATCCTCTTCGAGGCGCAGCGCCAGCGCCAGCAGGCCGGCATGTACGGCGCCAACCGCTTCCCGGCTGAGACCTTCGACCGCCTGCTCTTCGAATACACCTACCCCCGCCTCAGCCGGATGTTCCGCGAAAAGGGGTACGCCTATCCGCTGCTCGACGAGAACGGAGCCTTCACGCCTCCTCCCGGCCTGAGTGTACCCCAGGAGCCCGATTCGGAGGAGGGAAGCGAAGCATGAAACGACTCACGCCGAACGGACTGCGCTGGCTCAAAGGGTTCCACCTGCTCACCGTCTGCTGCTGGATCGGCGGCGCGCTCTCCCTTATCTGCCTCTATTTCCTCAAGGAGGGCGTTGCCGACTCCGGCGAGCTCTACGGCATCAACCGGAGCATCCACCATGTCGACATGAACATCGTCGTCCTGCCGGGCGCCGTCGGCAGCCTCCTCACCGGACTCTGCTACTCCCTGTTCAGCCATTGGGGCTTCTTCAGGCATCGCTGGATCACGGTGAAATGGATCGCCACCGTCACGGCCATCATCTTCGGCACCTTCTGGCTCGGCCCGTGGGAAACCGCCATGATGGAGATCTCGGGAAAGCTGGGAATCGCCTCCCTTCACGACGCCACCTACCTCTACAGTCAGCGGATGAACCTCTCCTTCGGATCGCTGCAGGTGGCCACGCTCGCCGTCCTTGTCTTCATCTCCATCCTGAAGCCATGGAAAAAAGGATCGCCGAACCAGGCGGGACCCGGGGGCAAACAAGCGTGAAGCGCTCCGGAGCAAGCATCATCTTCGTCAACCCGCGCGGCGAGGTGCTTCTGTTCCTGCGCGACGACAAGCCGGAGATCCCCTACCCGGAGATGTGGGACCTGCCCGGCGGCCATGTCGAGGAGGGCGAGACACCAGAAGCCTGCATCGTCCGGGAGATGCTCGAGGAGATCGAGACCGACGTCGCCGGATGCGCCTTCGTCAGGATGTATGACTTCCCCGACCGCTACGAGCACATCTTCCTCATGCCCCTCGACCGCGACGCGGCCGACATCCCCCTCCACGAAGGCCAGCGCCTCCGCTGGTTCGCCCATCACGAGCTTTCCGGCCTCCCCATCGCCTACGGCTTCGACCAGGTCCTCGCCGACTTCTTCGACGCCTTCCGGTGATGGTTGCCATACGCCGATATCCCCTTGGCGATTATCGCATTTTATGATATATAATTTATGTTATCACATCGCAATGTCGCATAGTCTTGGTGGCTGATTTTCGATGAGGCGTTGCAGGATGTGGTACGGCACCGAGAAGGTTCACCCCTCACAACCCTCAACACGCCAGCGATGCTCAACAATCTCCTTCTTTTCGCCAGGCTCCTGATCCTTGGGGCCCTGCTTGCCGGTTGCCCGGACCCGGGGAACAACCACTATCCCCCGCCACCGAAACCGGCTCGTCCACAGACCCACGTAGGGGCCTGGACCGGCGACTTCGTAGCGGTGAAGCCAGGGCTTTAGTTCATCTCCGTCCCGGCCGCCTGGGCATTCCATCCCGACGGCACCTTCATGAGATACCGTTTCGATTACAGCGTTCCCCTGCCGAACAACGACCGTTTCGGCGGCGGGGGGCCGCTTCCCGAAGCTCGTTCGGGCGTTAATGGACAATGGGTGCCCATAGGCAATGGAACCTACTCCATCGACTACAGCCGCAAACCTGTCGTACTCACGCTGACCGCCAGGAACGATCAGGGGCAGATGCAGTCGGCCGCCGGCCCGTTGCGCTTCACCGATGCGAACACGATGTACATCGCTCTGGGAAAACAGGTCACGGCGCTCGACGAGATGCACGGTGCCCAACGCTGGACCAGGGCCGACATCCGCCAGTTCCCGAGGCAATAACGGCGAAGCCCCGGCTCGAACCGGGGCTTCGCTTTTCACTCAAGGATCCGCTGGAACGCCGGTGTTTCCGGCCTTCCCTTGTCGATCCGCTCCCTTGACGGGATCGAGGCTGGAGCCGGAAGGCCTTGCATGCCTTCCGGGAGGAGATCCCGTTTCAGGTAGGCCGGAGGTCTGATGCCCATGTTCGTGATTCCCGGCAATGATACTGGCCAGCCTGCCTGCCTTGGCGGCGCTGCCGGAGGCGTTTCCGGCTTCCGCGCCTTCCCGACTCCGGTTGCGATGATCGTCGCACCGGCAACCCCCGGCTCCTGCGAGTTCTCGTTGTAGCCGTTCACGATGGCCGTATCGGCGCCCACCTGCTCCTGGAGGTAGTCCATAGCCCTGGTCAGGTCCTTCACCGCCACGGAGCCCGTGATCCCGACCAGCACCCCGTCGAGCAGCGCTGCTGAATCCTTCGGTAGGCCGAGGTTCCTGAAGGCCTCCGCCATCGCCCGCTGCGCGCTCCCCTCGCCGGACGCCGACGCCATGCCGATCGCAGCCTCGCCGGCGTTGGAGAGCAGTTCCGAGAAATCGGCGAAGCCGATGTTGATCAGCCCCCGTTCCGTCAGCACCCCGGAGATGCCCCTGACCGCTCCGCAGACCAGTTCGCCGGTGCGCTCGAACGCCTGCTCTACGGTGGTCCCTTCGCCCGACTGCGCCTGCACCTTCTCGTTGTCCAGCACGATCAGGGTGTCGACGTACTTCTTGAGCGAGGCAATCCCCTCGGCCGCGCTCTGCGCCTTCGCCTTGCCCTCAAGGGCGAACGGCGTGGTCACGATCCCGATGGTCAGGATCCCCATGTTCCTTGCCACCAGCGCGACGACTGGCGCAAGGGATGTCCCGGTCCCCTTGCCCATGCCCGCGACGAGGATGATCAGGTTCGAGCCCTGCAGCTGCGTGGCGATGAGCTTGCGCTCCTCCTCGCTGGACTGCCCGCGGGATGCCGAACCGCTGCCGATGCAGAGCCTCACCGGCGCCTTCGACTCCTTCAATGCTGCGGGATCGGTGTGCACGGCCACATACTCCACCCCTGCGAGTTTCTTCCCGGCCATGCTCCCGACGGCATCGCAGCCGAAGCGGCCAAGGCCGACGACCGTGATGCGGATACCGGGCTCCTCGCCCAGCATAAGCCTTTCGTGATCGATTTCGAATGACATTGGTGGTCGGTTAAGGTTGGCAAGGAGTACAAGGAGATTGGGCTAAAGCCCGAAAATGTTGCGGGCGGCCCATATCCCCGGGCTTCAGTTTCTTCAGGGAGGCTTCAGCCCAGGTAACCACTCAGGCAAGAGCCTCGTCATGGCTGAACACAGCAAAAACGTCATCCAGCGGACATCACGCCTTCCTGCGGAAAGCCCTGGTCCTGCTGTCGAGCTCGCTCATGCAGTACACCACGCCGGCAGAACTCTTGTCGAATGCAACGGTCGAATCGGGACGAAACCCCATCCTGTGGGCATCCCCGATGGCTGCCAGATCGGCGCTCAGAAAGACGAACTCCCAGCCGGACGCCTGCTTCTTCAGGATCATCTCCTCGATCTGCTGCTTCCGGAACTCCCTGCTGGCGTTCTCCTGCCCATCGGTAATGACGGCCACGACCACCTTCTCCGGACGTTCTGCTGCGTCGAGCCTCGCGACGCTCGCCTCGATATCGTTGATCCCGCGGCCGAGCGCATCGAGCAGCGGCGTTCCGCCACGCGGCACATAGCTCTCCCTGGTCATTGCAGGCACCTTTTCGATCGGCCTGAAGTGCCAGACCACCGCATAGGGGTCCTGCGTATCGAACTGGACCAGCGTCAGCGTCGCCTCGCCCGGCTCGCCCTTCTGCCCTGCCAGGAACGCGTTGATTCCGCCGACGGTGTCGTCGCGGATTTCGTCCATCGAACCGCTGCGGTCTAGGATGACCGTTATGTGCGTATACCCCTCTTTCATCTCTGCCTCCTTTCATGTTGATGTTCCAGCCGGAAAGCTACCTTGCCCCCCTCAGACACACCAACATAAACGGCGACCCCGGACAAAAGCTGTCCTCCCCCACAAGATTCCAAGGAATCTTTTTACGGCTCCTCGAAAAACGCCCCGGGAGCGCCGGGCTCCAGCCCGGCACCTCTTCAGCCGGCCACCCCGGGGAGATGCCTGTGCGGCCCCGCCGCCTTCGGACATCCTCACGGCCGGCTCACCTGTCCTGCGCCTCCAGCCTCCGTCTCAACTCGGCAATCTCTTCTGCAGTACCCAGCATCTTTCGAATGCCGAACGAGATCAGAAGCAGGATGCAGACGATGAAGGAAAAGAACAGCAGGACAGAAACCCACTCGAAAAAGATACTCCAGGTAAAGACCGTTTTTCCCCTGCCATAAGAACTGATCGCCTCTGGCAGGAACATCAGCGGGAATCCGATGACGGGCACCGTGAAGGGCATGAAAGCCCATGACAATGCGGTCAGTACCCTTTCGTATTTCTTCATGTTCTCAAGTTTTCAGGTTGATGCGACGGCAACTCACCATGCCTGCCGCCTACAGGTTCCAGCCCCCTCCACACACTCCATGGCAACAACGGACCCCGGACAGATACCGTCCCATACGCATGATATCCGCGCACCATTTCCATGGATCCGGGGATACAGAAAAAATATTTGACAAATCCTCCGGGGTGGACGGTTTTTGTCTGAGGTGCGGCTGTATCGTTGTAATAAGCCGGTAATAACCTACTGCCATCAACCGCAACCACCTACCGGACTGTCAATCCGTGCACTTCGCTCGGCGTAGATCAAGAACCTAACGCGAACCCCATGTCGAACTCCAGGCCGCCGCTGGTCCGCATGCAGTACATCGACCGCATGCTCAAGGAGCGGCGCTTTCCCAACTGCACGGGCATCGCCAGGTATTTCGAGGTCTCGACCAAAAGCATCCAGCGCGACATCGAGTACATGCGGGACTCCCTGAACGC
>OMIK01000068.1 GCA_900299075.1 Chlorobi bacterium Chlorobi_1 | reverse complement strand
GAGTATCCCGGGGAGATCGTCAGGTTCCTGGAGGGCGAGGTCCGGCCGGGCGACGTGGTGGTGCTGCTGACCAACGGCAGCTTCGCCAACCTCAAGGCGCTGCTGACGGAAAGTTTCCAAAATAAATCGTGACATTTTCCCTCTCGCTGGGTTATCTTGTTGCTTGTATTCAAGCTGCGTCAAAGCAGTTATAGCGAAGTTCCGTACCGTTCCTTTTCAATCATTTTCCGCAAACACGCATCATGGCGAAAGTAAAAGTAGGCATCAACGGCTTCGGCCGTATCGGCCGTCTGGTCTTCAGGCAGGCAATCGAAAACCCGGAGATCGAAATCGTCGGCATCAACGACCTCACCGACGTAAAAACCCTGGCTTACCTCCTGAAGTACGACTCCACCCACAAGAAGTTCAAGGGCGAAGTGGGCATCGATGGCGACAATCTCGTCGTCAACGGCAAAAAGATCGCCATCTGCGCCCAGAAGGATCCCGCACAGCTGCCGTGGGCATCGCTCGGCGCCAACCTCGTCGTCGAATCGACCGGCATCTTCACCAGCCGAGAGGCTGCTTCCAAGCACATCGCCGCCGGCGCGAAGAAGGTGATCATCTCGGCCCCCGCCAAGGACAAGATCGACGCGACCATCGTGATGGGCGTGAACGACAAGGATATCACCGGCAATGAGGAGATCGTCTCCAACGCCAGCTGCACCACCAACTGCCTCGCCCCGATGGCCAAGGTCCTCCAGGAGAACTTCGGTATCGTCAAGGGCTTCATGACCACGGTGCACGCCTATACCAACGACCAGAACATCCTCGACCTCCCGCACAAGGACCTCCGCAGGGCCCGCGCTGCAGCCGCCTCGATCATCCCGACCTCGACCGGCGCCGCCAAGGCCATCGGCGAGGTGCTTCCGGAACTCGCCGGCAAGCTCGACGGCTTCGCCATGAGGGTTCCCGTGCCGGACGGCTCGGTGACCGACCTGACCGTCATCCTCGAGAAGGCCGCCTCCAAGGATGAGGTCAACGCCGCCATGAAGGCTGCCGCCGAAGGCCCGATGAAGGGTATCCTCGAGTACAGCACCGACCCGATCGTCTCTTCCGACATCGTCGGCAACCCGCACTCCTGCATCCTCGACTCCCCCCTGACCATGAGCTCCGGCAACATGGTGAAGGTGGTCGGCTGGTACGACAACGAGCTGGGCTACTCGACCCGCGTCGTCGACCTCATCAGCCTCTACTCGAAGTACGTGTAACAGCGTCTTCCGGACCATGAAAACAGAGAGGCCGCCCCGACCGGGACGGCCTCTTCTGCTTTATAACCTGCCAACAGGCCATCTCCTTTCCCCGGCAGCGGCGGTTGAAAATTTGAAGGTAATATTGGTATCTTGACCTTCGAAATCCCCCGTTCCCGGATTCGGCACCACAACCAAGCATGATGCCCATGACCACGAGCGACACCAGGCCGATGAAGGCCATCATCCTCTACGACAGCATGTCGGTCGGAGGATCCACTGAACGCTTCATCGACGCCGTCGGCCTGGAGCTGGCCAAGGCCGGAGCCTACGTCGAGAAGGCCCGTTGCCGGCAGAACGGCGACTACAGCTTCGTCGCGGAGTTCGACCTGGTGGTCCTGGGGGCCCCGATCTACTACCTGCTCGTCTCGTCGCAGCTCCTCGGAGCGCTGTCGAAGAGCAACCTCAAGCAGAACCTCAAGGGCAAGATGGTCGCGCTCTTCGTGGCCTGCGGCAGCCCGGAGCCCATGGCCCAGCTGCTCTACCTTCCCCAGCTCAAGATGAACCTCGAAAACCCGGTGATCCTTGCCGAACGGGTACTCTCGCCCGATCAGCTGAACGATCCTGCCGCCGCGGCCGGCTTCGTCGACGAAATCGTCGCATCCTACCAAAAGTCCCCGAAACCCTGACCAGGAGCCATGACCGTCAACGAAGAGAAGCCACTGCGGGCGATAATCCTTTACGACAGGAAGACGAGCGGAGGCTCGACCGACCGCCTGATCGATGCGATCGGCCACGAGCTGTTTGAAAACGGCGCCTACGTCGAGAAGGCAAAGTGCCGGGCGAACGCCGACTACAGCTTCGTCAAGGAGTTCGACCTGGTGATCCTCGGCGCCCCGGTCTACTACCTGGTGGTCTCGTCCCAGCTCCTCGGAGCGCTGGTGCAGAGCAACCTCAAGCGGTGCCTGAGGGGCAAGAAGCTCGCCCTCTTCCTGGCCTGCGGCAGCCCGGAGCCGATGGCGCTTACCCTCTACCTGCCGCAGCTCAAGGTGCACCTGTTCACGAACCGCATCCTTTCCGAAAAGATCTTCGCCCCCGACCAGATGGACGACCCCGTGGCGGTGGAGGAGTTCGTCGAGGAGATACTCACGGAGTACGAGAAGGCCGACAAGCCGCGCCACGGTTCGAGCCAGCTCCAGTGGGACGACGATGCCGCCGAGATGGTGGACGCCATGCCGTCGTTCATCAGCTCCAAGATCAGGGCATCCCTTGAGGAGTACGCCCGGATGAACGGCATCAAGGTGATCACGAGCGAGGTACTGCAGGTGGCACGTTCAAGCCCCATGGGGTTCTGATACGACGAGCGAGCGAACGGACCCACAAAACGGGACACTACAAGAAAAGCCGGCAGGGATGCCGGCTTTTCTTGTAAGTGGTCCTGAAATCGCAATCGTGATCGGCATCGGAGTTCTCTTTCTCCCTATCGCCATCGTGATCGTCATCGGCTTCGATAGCGATAGCAATGAAGCGGAAGGGGGCGGCCAGCCGCCCCCTTCCGGTCAGGTGAACAGGTCCTTCGCCTTTTCGAAGATGCTCTTCTCGTTCTCCGGGTCGCCCGGGAGAGGGGTGATGGACGAAGACTTCCTGAGCTCCTTGAGCAGCTCCTTCTCCTTTCCGGCAAGATCCTTCGGCACGTGCACGTTGACCCTGACATACTGGTCGCCTGACCCGCCGCCCTTGAGGTGGCCGACCCCCTTGCCGGCGATACGCAGCATGGTGTTCGGCTGGGTGCCGGCAGGGATGGTCAGCTTGACCTCGCCGTCGAGGGTCGGGACATCGATTTTGGTGCCCAGAACCAGGTCCGGGAAGCCGAGGGCGAGTTCGAGGATCACGTCGTCGCCGTTGCGCTTGAAGACCTTGTGCGGGATCTCCTCGATGATGACGATCAGGTCGCCGCTCGCGCCGCCGCGCGGGCCGGCGTTGCCCTGCCCCCTGAGGGTCAGGTAGTTGCCCTCCTGGACGCCGGCGGGCACATTCACCTTCACGGTCACCTCGCCCTGCTTGATCCCTTCGCCGTAGCAGGAGGGGCAGCGATCCTTGACCACATGGCCCTCCCCGCCGCAGGTCGGGCAGGCGGCGATGTTGACGAACTGGCCGAACATCGTCTTGGACGCCTGGCGCACCTGGCCGGTGCCGTGGCAGGTCTGGCAGGTTTCGGTCTTGCCGCTCTTCGAGCCGCTGCCGTTGCACTCCTTGCAGGCGACCTGCTTCTTGATCTTGAGGGTCTTCTCGACCCCTTTGGCGATCTCCTCGAGGGTAAGCTTGAGGCGGATCTTCAGGTCGGTCCCCTGGATGCCGGCCTGCCCGACCTGCGGCGGGGAGGGCCATGTGGTCAAGGATCGCTGCCCCTCCTGCTACGGCGAAGGGAT
>OMIK01000067.1 GCA_900299075.1 Chlorobi bacterium Chlorobi_1 | reverse complement strand
GGAGACTGACTGATGGCGCTTGATAACTCCCCCAAAATCAGGCAGGCAAGGGATCTGGAACGCAAGCTGGGACGTCGTGGAAGTTATGACCGCATCTTGATCGTTTCGGAAGGAAGCAAGACCGAGCCGAACTACTTTGACGAAATCCGCTCCTCACTCCGCCTGCACACGGCCAACATGGTGGTCCGTCGATGCGAAACAGGAACCGCGCCTCTTCAGGTTGTCCAGTACGCCAGGCAGCTCTTCCTGGAGAGCGATCGGCATCGGAGAATCCTGGCGAAAGCCTTCGATCAAGTCTATGCCGTGTTCGACCGCGATGAACACGACAGCTACTTCAACGCCTTGCAGCTTGCAGAATCGCTGGACCGGAAACTGAAAAACGACAACAGGCATACGATCCCGTTAAAGGCCGTTCCGTCGGTTCCGTGCTTTGAGCTTTGACTCCTCCTCCATTTCGAAAACATTCAGGTGCCGATCGCTCGTCATGAAGTGCTTCGTCGTCTCAAAAAACATATTCCACAATACGAGAAAGGCTACAAAGGGACGTTCGACCTAACCCGCCATCATCTGGAACGTGCCTATAAGCACTCTGAATCGCTGGGCAATCGCTATTCCGGCTTTACCGCTCCTGAGCCCTACATATTCGCCAGAATATTCACCCTACACAGCTGTCGGAGATCTCGTCAAACTGCTCACTGGTTTACGAAGAACCTGAAGAGGGTCTGTTCAACTAAGTGTGTAAGCGGCCGTTGTCAAAATGGAACCTTTCCTTCGAATTTAATGGAAACTGATTGATCACGGAGCCCGAGTTCTGGAGCGGCATGGTCTACTTTTTTGCGATGTTCTGCAATGCCAGATAGATCAGCTTCACGATCGATTCGTCATTCGGGAATGAACCTTTGGTTTTCAGCACTTTCCGGTGTGATCGGTTCAGCGGCTCGATGGCGTTGGTCGTGTAAATGACCTTACGGATCTCTGCTGAATAGCCGAAAAACGGGATGATGTTCTCCCGGTGCCGATACCAGAGCTTGCTGACCGAGGGATATTTTGCATCCCACTTATCGGCAAAGCTTTGCAGGTTCAAGATCAGCAATCCAAAGAGGGGGAGCTATGGCATCGTCGTTATCATTTGTAGAGTACGCCTGCGGGCAGATGGCGAAAGCTGGGGTGGTCACGTTTCGTAAGATGTTCGGTGAGTATGCAGTTTATCTTGACGGAAAGGTTGTCGCGCTGGTGTGTGACAACACGCTCTTTGTGAAGCCAATCGAGCTGGGCGGCCAGTTTGCCGGTGAGGTCGAGCAAGCCCCGCCATACTCTGGAGTCAAGCCATATTTTCTGATCGGGGATCGCCGTGAAGACCCTGAGTGGTTGGGCGAGTTGGTTCGGATTACCGCAAAGGAACTGCCCGATCCGAAACCAAAAAAACGCGTCTGTCGAAAAAGCGATAGCGAAAGGAGATTGGTTTCGGGATGTCTTGAGTGTAAGGGTGGGGATCGCCGGGTTGAACCCCCGGTGGATTCCGTTGAAGAGGTTGGGGTGAAACCCGCCCGATCAAGATTTTAGGGGCTTGTATTCCTGGGCTGAAGTTCGGGATAATTGGATAAGGTCTTGAAAATCAGAAGGATTAATGGCATATTGCCCTTAATTATTTAGTTTAATTTGTAAAAAAATAGGGTATAAATATGTCGGAAGAGGTAAAAGACCTGAAAAAAGATCTTGCCAAGCTTAAGCGGGTGGCACTGGATATCGCATCTGAGATCCATGATATCGTCGAAGATTCGCTCTGGGTGGACTATGTCAAGATGCCCGAGCTTGCCGGTAAGCTTGTGGCCGCCGTACAGGAGGCCAACCGGTTCAAGGCGGAAAACGGTCTCTGAAGATGGGTTTGGCGGGAGTCTCGGAGCCGTTCAAGATTGACGTCCGGGCTGATTTATCGAGTTTTTGAGAGATTTCCCGCAGGTGCTTTCGTGAACTGATTTGTTGTTTGGAAATGTTGTGGCGATGAAGGGATTGAATTGATGCGGTGAATGCCGGGGGCGATTGAATGGGCCTGCGTGACGTTGGCGCGTTGGATGGCGGGGGAGAGAGCCTTGAATTTGACGAAACAAAAGAGAGCCGAAGCGGCTCTCTTTTGTTTCAGGGATGTGATGCAGGGTCACGGCCTGACGTCAGGTCTACCTTCGGGTCTGCCGTCAGAGGAAGAATAGGGGCCGTTGTACTTTTTCTCCAGGATCGCGTTGATGGAGCCGGTGACCTCCTGGTCCATGGAGCGGATCCTGTTGTTCAGATCGTGGAGGGGGCAATTGGGGGACATTTACAACAAGCTACACGTCAGTCTTACACCTGTCAGGTCAGAAGTAAGTCCACCCACTGCCTTTTTCAGTGGAGTTGTTTCAGCTGCTGATAAGTGATTCCACCAGCTCTGGCAATCGTAGCTGCATCCACGCGGTTTCATACGTTTCCTGAACCGTAGCCCATTGCTCGTCCGATTTGTGTCTGTTCCAGTAGGGGAGGGCGGCGGCGCCCTCTATCAGGATGCCCTGTATTTGGGTGCTGTATTTCAGTCGGATTTCGGGACGCGACAAAGCGAAGAGCCCAATCCCCGGTTTGTGGCAGCCCATGGCGACGTGCAGGGCCATGGTGTCGACGCTGACGACGTGCGACGATAGCGCTATGGCGGAGATGTAGCGGTCAAGGTTGTCTTTTGTCCAGTCCAGGAGGTTGATGATTTTCGTTTGTTCCTGATCGGAAAGCCCGTCCGGCAGGCGTCTCGTGATTACTATCCGGCCGGGCCACCTGCTCGCCAAGAGCTTCAGGAGTTGCGTCAGAAAGCACTCCGGCATGGATCTCGCAGGTGTTGATGCATCCGCCTGGACAAAGATCAACGGCTCGCCGCAGGTCTGTTTGCTGATGAGTTCTCTCGTGAGTTCGAATTCCCGCTGGCTGACTTTGAGGGACGGGATCTTTAATGTTGGGTCGATGCGAGCGTAATCCAACCCGAAGTGGTTGAAATAGAAATCACCGAACTGCTCGGTACCATACCCATCCATGTGCAGCAGATGGGAGTAATCCCAATACGCATCATAGTGCCTGAGTTTCGCGATGGTCGGCGATGAGCCGTGGACTTCGTTGACGTAAGGCGTTCGCTTCCATATCTCCTCTACCCCGGTTTTGGCGTTCCATGCTACATATGCGTCAACGCTGAGATCTATCCCTTGGGATGCAAGATAATCGCCGACATAGGACAGGATGGAGGATCCCACGATACTGTCTCCAAGCATCGTGCCCGTGCCATTGACCAACGCTATCCTGACCGCAGGCCTGTTGCTGGCTGCTTCTTGAAGGCGCAACGTTTGCTGGAGCTGGGAGATGATGTCCCCATTGATGCAGAATGACTCGATCTTTTTGGGCAACAGCTCTTTGCCGATATACCCTGCATCTACGAGGCAGGCATTGCTTTCGCCAATTAGCTTTTGTGCCTGATTGTATTCCCAAAATATGAAGCCACCGTAGATGTTTTCGATCGGAATGCATTGTTGGGCAAGTGCCTCGGATCCAGGGGCAATCAGGAGCTTCTGCTTGTGCGGCAGCGTGAGTTGAACGTTTTGTTTGACGTAAAAAAAATGCATGGTTGCGTGGAATCACTGGCTGGCTTGAAGCTGCGAAAGGCAATGAAGGGCTGGGCCCTGCTGCATGGCCCAGCCGAGGGAATGCTCAATAAAACTCCGGGAGGCCAACGCGGGTTATCGACTACCAATATAAAATATTCGGTTCGCTTGAGACGTGGGCCTCGATCATGTCTTGCTCAGGTGTTCGCCGGTCTCTCTCCGATTTGTGAGTCTATATCTTTTCAGAGGCTTTGGAATATGGGGCTCGGTTGCAAGGATCTCCTCCACGCATATCTTCTCAGCTTTCCCGTTCGAGGATGGCGTTGATGGAGCCGGTGACCTCCTGGTCCATGGCCCTGATCTTGCTGTTGAGGTCGTGGAGGCGGATGAAGAGCTGCTTCTCCTCGTGCTTTTCGGTGGTGCCGGCGAGCTGGGAGAGGAGGGCCTGCTTCTCCAGCTGGAGGGGTTCGAGGACGAGGGTCTTGACGGCGATGAGGAAGTGGGAGAGGCAGCGGCGGGCGTGCTGCATGAGCTGGTCGGGGAGGATCGGGGCCTGCTCCTGCACGGGGAGCCTGAAGAGGATGTCGAGGGCGAGGCTGCGCGCCTCCTCCATCCCGATGGAGCTGATCTCGGCGGCGATGTCGATGCCGTGGTGCTCCTTCGGGTCGAGCTGGCGGAAGCGGTCGACGAGGTGGCGGAGCACGGCCTGGGCGGCGTGGTTGGTGAGGCTGAGCATCTGCTCGTGCGATGCGGCGAAGGCGAGCACCTCGTTGCCGTAGAAGGTGCTTTCGAGCAGGGCTTCGAGGAAGGTGCGCTCGGAGACGCTGAGGGGGCGGTTGGGCGCCGGTGCGGGTGCGGGCGCCGGCGGCTCTTCGTCGCGGGCGCGGGGCGCATGGGTTTTCGGGCCGTCGGCGGAGGCCATGACCTTGACGAGGGTCTTGCGGCTGATGCCGAGCTGTTTGGAGAGCTCGTCGAGGTAGAGCTCCTTCTGGACGGGGTCGGGCACGAGCGAGATGCTCCTGGTCATGGCCGAGACCGCCCTGGAGGCCTGGTCGGGGGAGTCCATCATGCCGGCGTCGCGGAAGCAGCGGAGCTGGAAGTCGAGGAAGGGGGTGCGGTTGCTGCGCATCTCCTCCATGAAGGCCTCCTTGCCGCGGTTGCGGATGAAGCTGTCGGGGTCCTCGCCGCCGGGCAGGAGGAGCACCCAGGGGGTGAGCCCTTCGGAGAGCAGGATGTCGATGCCGGCGAGCATCGATTTCTTGCCGGCGTTGTCGCCGTCGTAGAGGAAGAGCACCCTCGAGGTGTAGCGCTTGAGGATCTTGGCCTGGTAGCGGGTGAGGGCGGTGCCGCAGGAGGCGACGGCGTTGGTGACGCCGGCCTGGTGCAGGGCGATGACGTCCATGTACCCCTCGACGAGGATGGCGGCCTCCTGCCTCCGGATCTCGTCCTTGGCGGCGTGCATGCCGTAGAGGATCTTCGACTTCTCGAAGGTGGCGCTCTCGGGGGAGTTGATGTACTTGGGGGTCTCGGGGTCGTCGGAGAGGGTGCGCCCTCCGAAGCCGGCGACCTGGCCGCCGATGGTGAAGATCGGGAAGATCACCCGGTTGCGCAGGGTGTCGTAGAGGGTGTTGCGCTGGTGGTGGCGGGTGAGCAGGCCGAGCTCGGTGAGGTGCTCGACGGGGATGCGGTCGCGGGTGGCGGCGTGCAGGAGGTGGTCCCAGGACTCGGGCGCGAAGCCGAGGCCGAACCTCCGGATGGTGGCGGCTTCGAGGCTGCGGCTGCCGGTGAGGTAGGCGTAGGCCTGTGCTCCGGCGTCGCTCTCGAGGGTGTGGAAGAAGAGGCGGGCCGCCCAGCGGAGGGTCTCGAAGCGGCTGTCCTGCTGCTTCTCCTCGCGGCGGGCGCCCTGTTCGCGGTACTTCGATACGTCGATGCCGGCGCGTTTGGCGAGGAGCTCGACCGCTTCAGGGAAGGTGACCTTCTCCATCTCCATGATGAAGCTGAAGACGTTGCCGCCCTTGCCGCTGGAGAAGCACTTGAAGATCTGCTTGTCGGGCGAGACGATGAACGAGGGGGTCTTCTCCTGGCTGAAGGGGGAGAGTGCCTTGAAGTGGCGTCCCGAGGGCATGAGCCGCACGTAGTCCGACACCAGGTCGACAATGTCCGTCCCCTGCCGGACCTCATCAATCATGCGCTGCGGTATCATGCGTGCACTCTGCTTCCTGATCTGTTTGTTGCTGTTCTGAAGCTATGATAAACCGAAAAAAACGAAATCACAACGCCGGGGAGCCGCGTTCGGTTTTCCTGGAAGAAAGTTCTGCTGACGACAGGTTTTGAAGTCTTATACGTTTTTTTTCATACATTTATTGTTGCCGATGCCTATTATGGTCCCAGTGGCGTCGACGTGTTTTTTCCGTGCCTGGCAGCCTGGCGTTTTTTCCCTGCCACTGCGGACGGATCGATTTTCGAAGGCGCTCAAACTTTGCTGGCGCAGTTCTCTTTCAACGAAGCTGATTTTCTTCCATCTAATACCAAGCAAATGAAACAGGGCTTTTTTACGGCGGTGCTGATTGCAGTTACCTACGCAGTCTCTCTCGGCTTCTACATCTGGATGGGAACCACCCCCGAATCGTCCATTTTCCACTCGATCTGGAAGGGCGGCCCGGTCGTGTCGGTGCTGATGGCCCTCAACCTGATGGTCATCGCCTACATCGTCGAACGCATCATCGCCCTGAACAAGGCGGCGGGCAAGGGTGAGATCCCCGCGTTCGTGCACAGCCTGAAGCAGGATGTCGAGGTGGGCGCGGTCGACCAGGCGATCTCCCGCTGCGACGACCACCAGAGCTCGCTCTCCGCGGTGCTCCGTGCGGTGCTCGAGCGCTACAAGCTGCTTGCGGTGCACAATGTGACCGACCGCGACAAGCGCCTCAGTGAGATGCAGAAGGCGGTCGAGGAGGCGACGGTGATGGAGATGCCGCTCCTGGAGAAGAACCTGGTGGCGATCTCGACCATCGCGTCGATCTCGACCATGGTGGGACTGCTCGGCACGACGCTTGGCATGATCCGCGCCTTCGCGGCGATGGCGACCGCCGGCGCCCCCGACGCGGTCCAGCTCTCCCTGGGTATCTCCGAGGCGCTGTTCAACACCGCGCTGGGCATCATGGGCGGCATCATGGGCATCGTGACCTACAACGTCTTCACCAGCAAGGTCGACCGTTTCAACTACCAGATCGACGAAGCGGCCTTCTACATCATCCAGACGCTCGGCACCGTCAAACCCCAATAACATCCCATGTCCAAGATCAAGGCCAAACGGGTCGGGTTCAGGCTCGACATGACGCCGATGGTGGACGTGGCGTTCCTGTTGCTGACGTTTTTCATGCTGACCACCAAGTTCCGGCCGCCGGAGACGGTGCCGATCAAGCTGCCCGAATCCCATTCGAACATGAAGCTTCCCGAATCGGCGATCATGACCGTGACGGTCGCCGCCGACAACTCGGTGCTGCTCGGGCTCTCCTCGCAGCCGGCAAGGGTGCGGCTGTTCGATACGGTGGTGCGGCCAAACCTCGAGAATTCGAGGATGCCTGCCGCGGCGGTCGCCGATTCGCTCAGGAAGTTCAAGCTGGGCGATGAATTCCGCATCAACCGCGAGGAGCTGCCCCGCTACATCATGATGTCGCGCTACGCGGACCCTGGCCTGAGGCCGGTGATCAAGGCCGACAGCAAGGCGGACTACGAGGCGGTCAACTACGTCATGAAGGTGTTCAAGAAGCTGAACCTGCTCAACTTCAACCTGGTGACCGTTCTCGAAAAGGAGGTTGGCTGACATGGGTATGGTAGACACTCCGGAGCGCCGGGCCAAGAAGGGCGGGCGCAAACGCAAGAGGCTCGGCTTCCACCTCGACATGACGCCGATGGTGGACGTGGCGTTCCTGCTGCTGACCTTTTTCATGCTGACGACCACCTTCGCCAAGTCGAACACGATGGAGATCAACATTCCGCCGGAGACCGGCGAGGTTTCGATCGCCCATCAGAACGTGATGACCCTTCGGGTGCCGGGCGACGGCTTCGCCTACTGGTCCGTCGGCGAGGAGGCTCCGCACCGGATGCCGCTCTACGACAAGGCGACGGGAGCGAGCGAGGCGGTCAGCAAGGAGGTCCGGCAGCTGCTGCAGCAGCAGTCGTCGGCCAACAAGAAGCTGGTGATCGTGGTCAAGATCAGCGACAAGGCCAAATACAGATCCCTCGTGGATATCATCGACGAGCTGAACCTGCTCAAGATCGACCGCTTCAGCCTGGACGACTTCAACGCCCAGGATGACGCCCAGGTCCACCGTGCGGGTTGACGAACCAGAACAAAGGAGTTGACGTGTCCCTCAATATCGAAAGAGTCCATGAAGATGCGGCGATGACGGCGCGGAAAGGGTGGTCCATCCGCGAAGAGTTCCTCGATACCGACCGGCTTCGCCATATCGCGTACGGCAACCTCGTGCTGCGCCGCGAAGCCCACCTGTACCTCACCCACGGCGTGATCGTCTCGATCCTCTGCCTGATGAGCTTCTGGCTGGTGAGCGCCAACTGGAACCGCCTGATCTCCCTGACCGGGCTAGGCAGGAACGACGACATCAAGACGGTCAAGTGCTACGAGATCGTCACCAACGTCACCCAGCTGCCGCCGCCTCCGCCGCTCGCCGCCCCGCCTCCGAAGGCCCCGAGCGCCGCTCCGGTCGAGGCCCCGCCGAACGTCGGACGCATCAAGCAGGTCGCCGAAGCGCCGGCCGAGCAGACGCTTGCAACCCAGAAGGAGATGCGCCAGGCGAACCAGGGCCCTGCCCAGGGGTCATCCGGTGCCTGCGAGACGGTCGAGTTCGTCGAGTGCTCAACCCCGCCGGTCGTTATCGCCACCCCGAAGCTGATCTACCCGGAGATGGCCAGGATAGCCGGCATCGAGGGGCGGGTGTTCGTGCGCGTGCTGATCAGCGAGGATGGCCGCGCCATGAAGGCCGAGATCGTCAAGCGCGTGCCGGCAGATGGCACCTACTTCGACAAGGAGGCGGTGCGCATCGCCATGGAGACGAAGTTCAGCGCCGGCCTGCAGAATGGCAAGAAGGTGCGCGTGTGGATGACCATACCGGTCAGGTTCACGCTGCACGGCGAAGGTTAAGGGCCTGGAGCTCGGCGCTCCCAGGAAAATGAAAAAGCGGGTTAGTGCGACCCGCTTTTTTTATTGGTATGTGCGCCCGTACTGACTCTCCTCCGTGTTCCGTGCCAGGTGTCGCGTATTACGGCTTCTTTCCTTTCGGGCGGTGGAAGATGGCGTAGAGGACCCAGAGGTAGGCGCCGGTGAGGGTGAAGGGGGCGACGTAGAGGGCGAATACCCCGTCGACCGCCTTTTCAAGGTACATGCCGGCGTAGCTGAGGGCGATGACCAGCGCACCCAGGGCGATGTACAGGTAGTTCACCGTCCCGAGCGGCATGCCGGCCGGCCCTTTCCCGCCCTGCGGCGGGGGCTCAGGCTTTCTCTTCGCTGAAGATCGCATCAAGCGTGTCGATACAGAGTTGCGCCTCTTCGCGGCTGATCGAGAGCGGCGGAAGCAGGCGGATGACATTCACGCTGGTGGCGTTGACGAGCACGCCGCGCTTGAGCGCCTCTTCGACGTAGTACTTCGCCTCGCGTTCGACCGTGATGCCGATCATGAGGCCGTACTGGCGGATCTCCTTGATCTGCGGGTACTTTGCGGCCATCTCCTCGAAGGCCTCGCGCATCATGGCGCCGGTTTCGACGGCTTTCTGCATCAGGCCGTCGCCGTAGATGACATCGACCATCGCCAGGCCCGCCGCGCAGGCGACCGGGTTGCCGCCGAAGGTGGTGCCGTGGCTGCCGGGGGTGAAGATCCCGCCCACCTTGTCGCCGCCGATGACCGCGCCGAGCGGCAGCCCGCCGCCGACCGGCTTGGCGAGGCAGACGACGTCCGGCGTGACGCCGAACTGCTCGTAGCTGAAGAAGGTGCCGGTGCGTCCGCAGCCGGCCTGGATCTCGTCCGCGACGATCAGGAAGCCGTGCTGCGCCGCAAGCTCGCCGAGGCGCTTGACGAAGGCGTCGCTGACGCGGTGGATGCCGCCCTCTCCCTGCACGAACTCGACGAACACGGCCGCCGTGCGCCCGGAGACCTTGCGCTCGAGGTCCTCGATGTCGTTGAAGTCGATCATGCCGGTGCCGGGCAGGAGGGGCTCGTACCCCTCGACATACTTCGGCTTGGCAGTCAGGGACATGGCGCCGTAGCTCCTGCCGTGGAAGCAGTTGCTGAGCGAAAGCACTTCGCGTTTTTCGGGGTCGCCGGTCTGCGCGGCCCATCTCCTCGCCAGCTTGATGGCCGCCTCGATCGCCTCGGTGCCGCTGTTGCAGAAGAATGCCCTCTGCAGGCCGGAGAGCTCGAGCAGCCTTGCGGCGAGTTCGAACTGCGGGCGCTGCATGAAGAGGTTCGAGACGTGGATGTAGCTGGCCGCCTGCTCCGAGATCGCCTTGACGAGGCGCTCGTCGCCGTAGCCGATGGCGTTGACGCCGATGCCGGCGATCATGTCGAGGTAGCGCCTGCCGTCCGTCGTGTAGAGGAAGGAGCCCTTGCCGTGGTCGATATCGAGCGGCAGCCTCGCGTAGTTGTGGAAGAAGAGTTGCTGTTCGGTTTCAGCGTTGATTTCGAGGGGTTTCATCTCGGTGAAAAAGCTGCGATATGGTTGAGAAAAAAACTGATCCGGGCTGAACGGTCACTCCGCGTCGCGCCGTGACTTGATGATGCCCCTGATCCAGCGCCAGACGCCGTAGGCCGCCATGAGGGCGGCGAACAGCCGGAGCTGCAGGGCATCCTGTGCGGCGACGAGCTTCGATGACCATGCAATATACGCCGCGAGCACCAGAAACGTGACGGAGAGCAGGAGGTTCAGCACCCCGGCGACCGTCGGGCGGAGTCCGTCCGTCCGCTCCTCGCGTTCACGCATCGGTCGATGCCTTCGGGGCCTTCTCCTTGCCGTAGAAGCGCCACTCCTTGTTCACGATGAGGCGTGCGCCGTGCGCGAGCGTGAAGTAGGACCATCCCCACTGCAGCAGCACGAAGACGCGGTGCTTAAAGCTCGTGAGGTAGAGGATGTGGACTACGATCCAGGTGAACCAGGCCGGGGCGCCGTCGAACTTGAGCCCCTTGAACTCGACGATCGCCTTGTTGCGGCCGATGGTGGCCATCTGCCCCTTGTTGAAGTAGCTGAAGGGTTTGCGCGGGCGCCCTTTCAGGTCCCCGATGATGGTCCTCCCGATATACTTGCCCTGCTGGAGCGCGACCGGCGCGAGGCCGGGCAGGGGGGTGCCCCCCTGGTGGGTGAAGCAGGCCTGGTCGCCGCCGACGAACACTTCAGGGTGCCCGGGGATGCTCAGGTCGGGCTCCACCACGATCCTGCCGATGCGGTCGGTCTCGACGCCCATGGTCTTGCCGATCTCCTGCGCCTGGACTCCGGCCGCCCAGAGCACGGTCGCGGCTTCGATGCGCTCGCGTCCGATCTGCACGCCGTTGGCGTCGACGGCGCTCACGCCGCTGGAGGTCCAGATCTGCACGCCGAGCTTCTCGAGGGCCCTGGTCGCCTTGCTCGAGAGGGAGGGGTCGAAGGCGCCGAGGATGCGTTCGGCAGCCTCGACGATGAAGATCCTGGTCAGCTTGGGATCGATGTGCTTGTAGAACTTCGACAGGGTGTAGCGGCTCATCTCGCCGATCGATCCGGCGAGCTCGACGCCGGTCGGGCCTCCGCCCACGATGACGAAGGTCAGCAGCTTCTTGCGTTCGACGGGATCATTGGTGCGTTCGGCGGCCTCGTAGGCCTCCATGACCCGGCGGCGGATCTCGGTCGCCTGGGCGAGGGTCTTGAGGCCGGGGGCGTACTCCTCCCAGTCGTTGTTGCCGAAGTAGTGGTGCTGCACGCCACAGGCGAGCATGAGGTAGTCGTAGGAGAACTCGCCGAAATCGGTCGTGATCTTCTGCGCCTCGAGGTCGACGTTGGTGACCAGCCCCTTGAAGACGGAGATGTTCTCGTAGTCGGCCAGCATGTTCCTGAGCGGGGCGGCGATGTCGCCTTCGCCGAGGGCCGCCATGGCGACCTGGTAAAGCAGCGGCTGGAAGAGGTGGTAGTTCTTCCGGTCGATGAGCGTCACCTCGAAGTCGGTCCGGTTGCCGAGCATCCTTGCCGCATGGATGCCGGCAAAACCTCCGCCGACGATTACAACCCGTTTTTTCATCTGTACCCGTTGTCTCCTGTTCTGATTCGATATCCTTACGCTACGTAACCTTGCCAAAAGTAATAAAAAAAGAGGCTCTTGGTAAATTTTCGTGGCAACGGGCGGCATTTGGGTCGCGGAGGGCCGGCAATCCGGATCCGCCCGTAGAGGCACGGCGTGCCGTGCCTGCCCGCTTTCAGGAGAGCCGTTCGATCATCTGCCGGTGGGTGGGGAAGCGGGAGGCGAGCTCCGCGCCGTCGGCGAAGGAGAAGTCGCGGAAGTCGAAGCCCGGCGCCACGACGCAGCTCACCAGGGCGTAGCCGTCGCGGGCCTCGGCCTCGGGCATGCAGGCGCCAAACCACGAACCGGCGGGGACCCAGGCGTGGAGCACTTCGCCCTGTTCGGTTTCAGTGCCGAGGGTGAAGGCGGAAGGCGCTCCGTTTTCGGGGAAGAGGTGCACCTCGAGCGGCCCTCCGGCGTGGAAGTACCAGAGCTCGTCGGAGTGGATGCGGTGGAGCCGCGAGCGGCCGCCGCGTTCGAGGAGGTAGTGGATCGAGGTGGCGTAGGCCCTCGGCCCGTCGAAGGGGGCGGCGCCGGAGAAATCGTACGAGCCGGAGCTGCGGTAGGTTTCACGGTACCACCCCCCTTCGGGATGGGGTTCGAGCCCGAGGCGTTCTATCCAGTGTTCAGCCTTTGGCATTGAGCTTCTCGCGGATCTTCGCGGTCTTCTGGCGGGAGGCTTCGGCAAGCTTGACCCGGAAGGCCTGCATCGCCTGCATCAGCTCCGCGTCGCAGAGCGCGAGCATCTGGACGGCGAGCAGGGCGGCGTTGCGGGCGTTGTCGATGCCGACCGTGGCGACAGGGATGCCGGCGGGCATCTGCACGATGGCGTAGAGGGAGTCCTGGCCGCTGAGCTTCTTGCTGTAGATCGGCACGCCGATGACCGGCAGGACGGTCATGGCCGCCGTGACGCCCGGCAGGTGGGCCGCGCCGCCGGCGCCGGCGATGATCGCCTTCAGGCCGCGCTCCTGCGCCGACGAGGCGTAGGCCTCGAGGTCGCCTGGGGTGCGGTGGGCCGAGATGACCGAGATCTCGTAGGGAATGCCGAATTCGACGAGCACGTCGGCCGCCTCTTTCATGATGTCGAAGTCGGAGTCCGAGCCCATCAGGATGCCGACGACCGGGTTGCGCTGTTCGATGTTTGCTGGTGTCATGGAGTAAAATGATCAGGCCGCGGTGGCGCGGCCGGTTTGCTTAAGGCAGGCTATGAATTTGGCTGGTTTTGTGTATTTTCCCAAGTGCAACAAAAAATAACATATGTAGAGGAAGATTACAATGACCATGACCCCGGCTCAACTTGCCATCAAGTACAGCAATCCCGGCCCCCGTTACACGAGCTATCCGACCATCCCCTCCTGGAGCTCCGACGGCGTGAGCCAGGAACAGTGGAAGGAGGCGATGGTGAAGGGCTTCAACGATAGCAACGAGAAGGCCGGCATCAGCATGTACATCCACATCCCCTACTGCGAGAACCACTGCTACTTCTGCGGCTGCAACGCCCACCGCACCAAGGACCACTCGTTCGAGGAGCCGTACATGGACGCGCTCATCAAGGAGTGGCAGATGTACCTCGACGTCTTCCCCGGCAAGCTGAACGTCAAGGAGCTGCACATCGGCGGCGGCACCCCGACCTTCTTCAGCCCCGAGAACCTCGCCCGGCTGATCGACACCCTTTTCAAGGATGTCAACCGGATGGAGAACCACATCTTCAGCTTCGAGACCAACCCGCGTTCGACTTCGAAGGAGCACCTCGAGGCGCTCTACAGCGTCGGCTTCCGCCGCATGAGCTTCGGCATCCAGGACTTCGACCCGATCGTGCAGGCCGAGATCAACCGCCCGCAGTCGTTCGAACTGGTGAAGGAGAAGATCGACCTGGCCCGCGAGATCGGCTTCACCTCGATCAACTTCGACCTGGTCTACGGCCTGCCGAAGCAGACCCTCGCCACGGTCACCGACACCATCCAGAAGGTGATGCAGCTCAAGCCCGACCGCCTCGCCTTCTACGGCTACGGCCACAACCCGCACCTCTACGAAGGGCAGCGCCGCTTCAAGGTCGAGGACCTGCCGGTGGGCGACGTGAAACAGGAGCTCTACGACAAGGGGCGCGCCATGCTCGAGTCGATCGGCTACCACGAGGTCGGCATGGACCACTTCGCCATCGAGGGCGACGCGCTCTACGAGGCGCTGAAGGACGGTTCGCTGCACCGTAACTTCATGGGCTACACCGAGAACACCACCCAGATGATGCTCGCGCTCGGCGCTTCGTCGATCAGCGACACCTGGTACGCCTTCGCCCAGAACGAGCGTGAGAACGACGACTACATGAAGGTGGTCAACGAGGGGCGCTTCCCGATCATGCGCGGCCACCTGCTCTCCGACGAGGACCTGGTGCTCCGCCGCCACATCCTGAACCTCATGTGCCGCCAGAAGACCTCCTGGGAGGATCCGGCGATGTACACCGAGGAGCTCGACATTGCCCGCATGCGCCTCGAGGATATGGAGGACGACGGCATCGTCATCCTCGGCGAGAAGAGCGTGCAGGTGACCGAGATGGGCGTGCCGTTCCTCAGGAACGTCTGCATGGCCTTCGACGCCCACCTCTGGCGTTCGGACAGCCTTTCCAAGGCCTACAACGTTTCGAGGGACATCCAGAAGGAGTATATCGAGCGCGCCCGCAAAGCCAAGGAGGCAGCCCAGCAGGTCGGCTGAACCTGCGGGTAGATGGAATTGAAAGGGTGATCAGCAGGTCACCCTTTTTTTTGGCACCTTGAAGAAATTATCAGGATGAAAGAGCACGTAAAGATAGGATTCATCGGCAGCGGCTGGGCGCAGGTGGCCCAGGCGCCGGCCTTTTCGCTGATGGAGGGGGTGGAGCTGGCGGCCGTGTCGAGCCCCACCGAGCGACATCGGCAGAAGTTCATGGACCGCTTCGGCATCCGGCAGGGGTTCGCCGACTGGCGCCAGATGCTGGCGTGCGACCTCGACCTGGTCTGCGTCACCACGCCGACCTGGCTGCACGAAGAGATGGTGACGGGGGTGCTCGGGAGCGGCAAGGGGGTGCTTTGCGAAAAGCCATTCGCCCTCACCGTCGAGGAGGCGGAGCGGATGGCCGCGGCCTCCCGGAACGCTTCGGGAGTCGCCCTGATCGACCACCAGCTCAGGTTCCACCCCTCGGTGCGCATGATGAAGCAGATGATCGACGGCGGCGACATCGGCAGGGTCTACGAGGTCCGGGCCGTGGTGAACCTCGCCACGCGCAACCGCCTCGACCAGCCCTGGTCGTGGTGGAGCGACTCCTCGAAGGGGGGCGGCGCGCTTCGCGCCATCGGGTCGCACCTGATCGACCTGAACCGCTTCCTCGTGGGGGAGATCTCCGAGGTGTGCTGCAACCTCTCCACCTCGATCCCGCAGCGGCCGGACCCGGCCAACCCGGGCGGGACGCTTCCGGTCACCTCCGACGACAGCTTCGCCATGTTCATGAAGTTCGGCCCCTCGTCGGTCGCGCTCGGCGCCTCGTCGCTCATGCATGTGACCACGGTCGGCTCCTACACCTGGTTCTCGCTCGAGGTGGTCGGCAGCCTCAAGACCATCCGGCTCGACGGAGCCGGCCGCCTGTGGGAGATCGCCAACGGCGACGCCAAGGGGGGGCGCAGCCTGATCGACGCCCCCAGGTGGAAGCAGGTCGAGCCGATGCTGCCGTGGGACGAACTGGTACTGCAGGAGAAGATCAAGCTCTCGTCGCTTGCCGTGCACGGCATCTTCGCGGTCGGCTTCGCCTTCCTTGCGCACAGGATCGTCAAGGCCCTCAAGACGGGCGACCCGGTGGTCCTTCAGGATGCGGCCGGTTTCAGGGACGGCGTGATCATCCAGAAGGTGATGCAGGCCGCATTCGATTCCGACCGTGAGCGCCGATGGGTGAGGGGGTAGGCGTGGCGCGAAACTCGTGACGCGTGAGAGCTTTCCGTAGGGGCACGGCGTGCCGTGCCCGATGTTTTATAACAGAGGACCTGGAAGACGCATGGGACCTATGCTAAGGACCTGGTGGCAGGGAGGAACTGAACGATGCCGTGGGTGATCCTGTTCGTGGCGGGGCTGCTGGAATGCGCCTGGGCCGTTGGGTTGAAATATGCGGAGGGGTTCACGCGGCCGCTTCCGTCGGTGCTGACGGTGCTTGCCATGGCGGCGAGTTTCTGGCTGCTCTCCATCGCCATGAAGACGGTGCCGGTCGGCACGGCCTACGCGGTCTGGACCGGAATCGGCGCGGCGGGTGTTGCCGTGGCTGGGGTAGTGCTCTTCGGCGAGCCCAGGGAGGCCGCCCGCCTCTTCTGCATCTTCCTCATCATCGCCGGCGTCGCCGGCCTGCGGATTCTGGCGAAATAGCCTCTAAAAATGGGGGACGCTGATTTCCGGAGGCTCACTTCTCTCGGGATATCTCCACAATCCAGCTCGAACTGCCGGCCGTTATGATCAGGTTGAGCGGCAAAGCATCAGTCGTTACGTCCGTGGCGACGAACGTTTTTGTTTCCTGGTCATAGCGCAGCCATCCCGGCAATGCGCTGCCGTCAGCCACTGTCACGGTTTCCCTGTTTTCGCCCTTTACGGCTGTTTTTACCTCTTCCGGCAACGGGATGCTGAGGATCGACCCCTGCGTTGGGCGGCCCTCCTGCCTGACTTTCACGGAGACGATTCCTGCCGATTGCAGTGTCGGCAGGGTGACCAACTGAATAGAGACTCCCTCGGATACGGAAACAGCCGGAGCGAGAGGAGCACCGGAGGCAGATGCATTCGCCGTCGTTGCAACGACCGGCGGCGGCATGGTCGGCAACAGGTAGGATATCGGCGTTATAGCCACCGGTGGCGGCAGCTGTACGGGGGCTGCCGTACGGGCCTGCGGTACAACCACCTCGGGGCTGATAGTCAGCATGCCGTCACGGAACGTGATCGTATAGTTCGAACCTCGTAATCCGCCCGGAGTTATGACATAGCTGCCGGCATCGACCGCTCCCTGGCTGCTGCCGGAATAGGTCAGCGAGCCATCCAGCACGGCAAGCCCTTCCCCATTGACGAAACCTGCGTAGGTGACGCCATTGCCACCGGTGTACGGCGAACCGTTATAGG
>OMIK01000066.1 GCA_900299075.1 Chlorobi bacterium Chlorobi_1 | reverse complement strand
AGTCACGCCGGAGGATCGAGGTGCAGTCGAGGACGGTGGGCGTCGCCGAACGGAGCTACCGGATCACCCGGCTGCGGCTGCGCGAGGGGGTCGGTTCCCGCCTTGAGCTGACCGATGCCGAACTGCAGCTCAACACGGCGAAGACCAATTACCTGCAGGCGGTATACGACTACCTCATGGCCTCCGCGGAGATGGAGCGGTCGCTGGGGAGGATCTCTCCCGGAGAGGGCGGTTCCTGAACCTTTCCCGAAGCCCTGCAGACGAACCCCGAAGCCCTTTCGGGGTCGAACCCCTCAACCATGGATGCCGCGGCGCCTGCGACGGCCCGCAGTGCCCCTGCTGCCGAGAACCTCAGCTTGGCCCTCGCGCAGCGCAGCTTTTCGCTGTACCACGTGTTGTAGAGCGCGTCGGGATGGTAGGCTTCGACCGTTTCGGCGGTGAAGCCGTGCAGGGAGAGCAGGGTGCCGAGGGTGCCAGGCGTGAAGTGCCAGAGGTGGCGGGGGGGGTCGAGGGCGACCCACTCAGGCCCGTAGGCCTCGGCGTCTCGGCTGCCGATGTTGGGCAGGGCGACGACGAGCATCCCGTCCGGAGCGAGGAGTCGCCGGGCGGCGTCAAGCGTGTCGCCGATCCGGTGGATGTGCTCGAGCGAGTGCCAGAAGACGATGCGGTCGAAAAGGCCGCCGGCGTCTTCGATCCTGGCCCTGATCCCTGCCAGGCCGGCCGAACGTGCCGCCTCGCGGGCTCCGTGGTCCGGCTCGACACCGCAGAGGTTGCCGAGGGGGATGCCCCGCCGGCGGTGCAGGTGCAAGAGCAGCCGCCCGCCCGAGCAGCCGACGTCGAGGATCCTGGTTTCATGCGGGGGTTTGTATATCCCTGCAAGCACGATCGACGCCCTCAGCCTGAGCAGCGGTTCGCCGGCGGCAAGGTAGGCGCGGTCCCTGAAGCCGATCGTGCTGCCGGCGCTGATAAAGGGGTCGTAACCTTCCGACGGGTAGTGCCCTGCGGCTTTCAATTCATCCGGACGCGGGTTCAGCATGGCCAGTCCCGAACCGTTCGAACGGACGATGCTCCATGCGGGTGCGCGGAGGTCGAACCGGTCGGGAGCATCGAGCAGGGGCGTGAAATCCCGGCCGCCCGAGATGGGGCATGGGACCAGTTCCATGGACGTTGGCAGTGGTTATGAATCCTTGCCGGCCTTCAGCGTGGCGATCGCCTCGCGGAGCTGGAGGTAGGTCTTCCGGAGGTCGTTGCTCAGCACCTTGGTATCGCCGAGCACGGGCATGAAGTTGGTGTCGCCCTCCCAGCGGGGCACGATGTGGAAGTGGATGTGGGTATCGACGCTGCCGCCGGCGACCTTGCCGAGGTTCGCGCCGAAGTTGAAGCCCTGCGGCTTGAGGGTCATCGTAAGCGCCTTCATGCAGAGGCTCGACATCTGCATGATCTCCAGCCTGGTCGGGTCGTCGAGGTCGTTGAACTCCGGGGTCTGCTCGTAGGGGATCACCATGAGGTGCCCGGCGTTATAGGGGTAGAGGTTCAGGATCGCGAAGCAGCGCTCGCCCCTGCAGAGCACGTAGCGCTCCTCGTCCTCTTCCGGAGGGATGTCGGCGAAAACCGACTTGCCTTCCGAGGTTGGGGGCTTTTCATCCTTGAAGGACTGCATGTAGACCTCGCGCCAGGGTGAGTACATCCTTTGCATAGGGAGCCTGTCAGAAGCTGCGCCGCGGATGCGGGACGCGTATCGGTGAATCAAGACGGTGTACCAAAGGTGGGACTCGAACCCACACGAGCTTGCGCCCACTGGATTTTGAGTCCAGCGCGTCTACCAGTTCCGCCACTTTGGCATTCAAAATTATGGGTGCCTTGTAAACCGTCGTGAGCGATCCGGGGGCAAGGCGGACGGAGCGGAGAACCCGGAGTGTACGCGGAGTACATGGGGAGTTCGAGCACCGGCCGACGCAGCAATCGGTTTGCGCAACAGGTTTTCAAGGCACTCACGTGCGAGAGAAGGGACTCGAACCCTTACGCCTTCCGGCACCAGTTCCTAAGACTGGCGTGTATACCAATTTCACCACTCTCGCGTCATGAGTTGCTAATATACGCGGATTTTCTTCATAATAAAACTATCTTCCCAGAGGCTTTAGGGTTACCCCGAACGACTCGAGGGCACTTCAACAGATCATCCTCCTGCTGTTACATGCACGCTGATTCACGCCGGTTCGCATCTCTGGTCTCATGGGTCGTCAGTCCTGTCGTCGTCGCGCCGGCGGCCTACCTGCTCATCGTACTGTTCGGCTATGGGTCGCATCCCCGGCACCTCTCCTTTTTCCTCGTGCTTTTCGTCTTCGCGGCGATCGCCCCGATGATGCTGGTCTACGGCCTGAAGAAGATCGGCAGGGTCTCGGACTACAACATCACCTTCCGGGAACAGCGGTTCCTGCCGCTGCTGGTGCTGGTGGGCGTCAATGCGCTCGGTTACGAACTGATGAAGCAGCTCGGCGCCCCTCGCTTCCTCTCGGGTATCCTCTTCTTCAACGCCGTCAACACGGTGTTCATCCTCCTGGTCACCCTCCAGTGGAAGATCAGCATCCACCTCTTCAGCTACACCTCGTCGGTCGCCCTGGTCTTCCTGCACTCCGGATCGGCCGCCCTCTGGCTGCTGTCAGTCGTGCCGCTGCTGATGTGGTCGAGGATCCACCTGAAGGCCCAT
Organism: Chlorobi bacterium Chlorobi_1; assembly: GCA_900299075.1. Classification (GTDB taxonomy): domain Bacteria; phylum Bacteroidota; class Chlorobiia; order Chlorobiales; family Chlorobiaceae; genus Chlorobaculum. The sequence continues at coordinate 9,276 of OMIK01000066.1, read as the reverse complement.
AACTTCATGCAGACCCTCGCGGGCGGCGTGATCGGCTTCGGCATGATGTTCTCGGAATTCAAATGGTGGCTCTCGCTTTGAGGGACAGGCAGTACGGCGTTGTCCTGGTGACCTACGGGGAGGTCGAGCGGGTGACCATCCGGAGCCTCATTCCGAGCTCCAGGAAGATCGTGCGTACCGTCACCCGGAAGATCGTGACCCTGCCCGACTGGTTCATCCGTGCGCTGGGCGACTACCGTGCGGCCAAGCGCTATGTCGAGTGGAAGCGCAACCGCTACCGTTCGCGCCTGGTGGCCATCAACCGGAGCCAGAAGGCGGGGGTTGAAGCCGAACTCGCACGCAGCACGAGGCTCGCCGAAGCCGGGCTTTCGGTCGAGGTTGCCGAAGCCTACTACTTCGTGCCGCCCTACCTCGAATCGCTGCTCGACCGGTACCGCTCTTCTGCTCGGGGGGTCGTGGTGGTGCCGATGATCCCGGTGGAGTCGGCCTTCTCCTGCGGCGTTGCCTGCCAGATGGCCGTCGACTCCCATGGCGAGTCGCTGTTCGGGAAGGTCCAGGTGATGCATGGCCTCTGGAAGCACGAGGAGCTCTACCGCATCTACCTCGACCATATCTTCGGTTCCCTGAAGCCCGACATGGCTCCGGCCGGAGGCGAGAAGCCTGGGCTTGTGCTGGTGATCCACGGCACGATCGTGCGCGACCGCAAGGGGAACACCCCCGCGGTCTTCACCGGCCTCGACGAGACCTACGCCTTCTTCCGCATCATGCGGGAGCGGATCATCGCCGACCCGCGCAACCCCTTCGGCGAGGTGAAGCTCGGCTGCCTCAACCATTCGGCAGGCGGGGAGTGGACCCCCGATACCGCCGAAAAGGCCCTCGGCGAGCTTCGCGAGGCCGGTGTCGGTGCGGCGGCCATGTTCCCGTTCGGCTACTTCGCGGACAACAGCGAGACCGACTACGAGGCGCTGCGCGTGCTCGAGGCTTCGGGAATTGCCCGGACGCAGTATATTCCCTGCGTCAACGAGTCGCCCGACTTCTTCAGGTGGCTGGCGCGGCTGATCGAGAAGGAGGTCGTAAAGCTCGACCGGCAGCGCGCCTTCGCCTTGGAAGCGGCCGGCGAGGAACCGAACAAACCGACGGCATCATGAACGACACCATGCAGGACGGCTCCGCAACAGGATACGACAGGGCGCTCGCCCTTATCGGGGAGGGGCGTATCCCGGAAGCGCTGGAGCTTCTCGACCTTCTCGCCGGGCCCGCGTCGAGGGATGCCCGCATCAGGTACGCAAGGGGGGTGGCCCTGCTGTCGAACGGGGAGTACCGGAAGGCAGGGACGGACCTCGCGTTCGCCGTGGCGCTCGACCGCTCCTTCCTGCCGGCCTACCGCCACCTCGGCTTCGTGCTCCTGACCATGGGCAAGGAGCTTGCCGCCATCAGGGTGCTCAAGGCCGCGATCGCCATCGACCGCAGCTTCGTCGACGCCTGGTGCGTGCTGGGCGACGTCTACCTCGACCTCGGCGAGCACGACAAGGCGCTCGAGGCGTTCGATGCGGCGCTCGAGCTCGAACCGTCCAATCCCGAACCGCACTGCAAGCTGGCGATGTACCACCTCTCGAAGGGGGACATGCGCGGGCTCCGGCGAGAATACGAGGTGCTCAGGGAGCTCGATCCTTCCATGGCCGGCCGGATCGCCGAGCTGCTTCCCTGATCGGCGGGGGAGTACGATTCAAAACCAACCAACGGGAAAAGAGACGATGGGACTGTTACCGGACAGGGAAAAACTCAAGGCATTCATGAAGAAGGGGCTGCCGCTGATCTTCGCGGTCGCCTGGACCCCGGTGCTCTGGATGGCGCTCGCGGCACTCTTCGGCCAGCCGATGGAGCGTCTCTTCGGCTCGTGGCAGGCCGCGCTCGGCCTCCTCGGCGCTGCCGCCGTGCTGCTCATGGCGGCGCTGGTGCTCCTGTTCAGGCGCTATGGCCTGAAGATCTTCGAGGAGAAGGGCGCCTGACCCGGAATCCCCCTTTCGCTACACCCCGGGCCGGTTCTTTCCGCCGCTCCTGCCGCCTCCCTTCGCACGAACGCCGAACCCCTGAAAAAATCAGCTTTTTCTCTGCGATTGAAAGGATTTTTTTGTATATTTGCCGCACTTGATTTCAAGGCATTTTCCGGATTGCCGGCGGATTGTGCGCAATCCGCGGCCATAACGCCAAACAACAGCACATGGATCAGACGCTGACCGGTTTCGGTACCGTTTTCGTGTTCCTCCTCCTCGGCATCTTCTTTGTCGTCGCGGGATTCATCACCGCAAGGCTGCTCCGCCCGAGCCGTCCCAACCCTGAAAAGAATTCGACCTACGAGTGCGGCGAGCCCGCCGTCGGAAGCGCCTGGGTCAAGTTCAACATCCGCTTCTACGTCGTGGCCCTCATCTTCATCATCTTCGACGTCGAAGTCGTCTTCCTCTATCCCTGGGCGACCGTCTTCAAGCCGCTGGGCACCTTCGCCCTCGTCGAGGTGCTGATCTTCGCCTTCATCCTGATCCTCGGCCTCGTCTACGCCTGGGTCAAGGGCGACCTCGACTGGGTCAGGCCGACGCCGAACATCCCGAAAATGCCCGAGATGCCGAGCCGCGACTCCGGCAGGGCCAACGGATAATATTTCAATCATCATCGATTACACGCTATGGGTTTGCTTGATGCCAGGATATCGAACCGCAACGTCCTCGTGACCTCGGTCGACAACGTGATGAACTGGGCCCGCCTCTCTTCGCTCTGGCCCATGGGATTCGGTCTCGCCTGCTGCGCTATCGAGATGATGGCCACCAACGCCTCCAACTACGACCTCGAACGCTTCGGCATCTTCCCGCGTTCGTCGCCCCGCCAGTCCGACCTCATGATCGTGGCCGGCACGGTGACGATGAAGATGGCCGAGAAGGTGGTCACGCTCTACGAACAGATGCCCGAGCCGCGCTACGTGCTCTCCATGGGCAGCTGCTCGAACTGCGGCGGCCCCTACTGGAACCACGGCTACCACGTCCTGAAGGGTGTGGATCGCGTCATCCCGGTCGACGTCTACGTCCCTGGCTGCCCGCCGCGCCCCGAGGCGCTGATCGGCGGCCTCCTGAAGATCCAGGAGCTGGTCCGCATGGAAGGCATCGGTGTCAGCCGCCAGGAGGCGCTCAAGAAGCTCGCAGAGAAGAGCGTCGATCCGCAGCAGGTCATCGGCCAGGCACGCAAGGCGACGGCTTAACCAATTATCATCAATGGACAACGGGATGGAAGAAGCAGGAAACAGCATGCCGGCAGCGGTTCAGCAGAGCAAGGCAGCCTATGACATCATCAGGGAGCGCTTCGGCGAGGCGGTATCGGAGTGCGACGCCAACCCGACGATGCCGTTCTTCGAGGTTGCCGATACTTCGAAATGGGCCGACATCGCCCTCTTCATGAGGGACGACTCCCGACTGAAATTCAACTACATGGCCTGCCTCTCCGGCGTGGACTACATGGAGCAGGGGCAGCTGGGCATCGTCTGCAACCTCGAGTCGATCGGCGGCCCTACCCACAAGATCGCCGTCAAGGTGAAGTGTGCGCGCGACGGCGGCTCGATTCCGTCGGTCTCGTGCGTATGGCATACGGCGAACTGGCACGAGCGCGAGGCTTATGACATGTACGGCATGACTTTCGAGGGCCACCCGGATCATCGCAGGATCCTCTGCCCCGAGGACTGGACCGGCTTCCCGCTCCGCAAGGACTACCAGGTCCAGGAGACCTACCACGGCATCAAGGTCCCGTATTGACGAATCAACACGAATCAACAAGCTTTCCGAGCATGCAGGAATTAGGCAAAGCCGATCTGAACTCAACGAGGATCATCCCCCAGGGCGACAACCGCGTCGTCATCGAAAAGGACCTCGACACCGAATACATGGTCCTCAGCATGGGCCCGCAGCACCCGTCGACGCACGGCGTGCTCCGCCTCGAGTGCATCACCGACGGTGAAGTCGTCGTCGAGGCCGAGCCCTACCTCGGCTACCTGCACCGCTGCTTCGAGAAGTACTGCGAGAAGGTGGACTACCCGGGCATCGTGCCTTACACCGACCGTATGGACTACCTGGCCGGTATCAACAACGAGATGGCCTTCTGCATCACGGTCGAGAAGCTGCTTGATATCGAGATCCCGCGCAGGGTCGAGTTCATCAGGGTCATCACCGCGGAGCTCAACAGGATCGCCTCGCACCTTGTGGCCATCGGCACCTACGGCATCGACCTCGGCGCCTTCACCCCGTTCCTCTTCTGCTTCCGCGACCGCGAGCACATCCTGAACCTCCTCGAGTGGATCTCCGGCGCCCGCATGCTCTACAACTATGTCTGGATCGGCGGCCTCTCCTACGATGTGCCGGCCGACTTCAAGAAGCGTGTCGACGAGTTCGTCACCTACTTCAAGCCGAAAGTTGTCGAGCTGTACCAGCTCCTGACCACGAACGAGATCTTCGTGAAGCGTACGAAGGGTATCGGCATCATGCCCGCCGACGTTGCCATCAACTACGGGTGGTCCGGCCCGATGCTCCGCGGTTCGGGCGTCGACTGGGACCTCCGCCGCAACGATCCCTACTCGGTCTATCCCGAGCTCGACTTCAAGGTGGCGCTGCCCGATCCGAAGTTCTGCGAGATCGGCGACAGCCTGGCACGGCACCTGGTCCGCGCCATCGAGATCGACGAGAGCCTCAAGATCATCGAGCAGTGCCTCGACAAGATGCCCGAGGTCGACGGTTTCGACCCGCGTGCCGCCATCCCGAAGAAGATCCGACCGAAAGCCGGCGAGGTCTACGGCCGCGCCGAGAATCCGCGAGGCGAGCTCGGCTTCTACATCCAGAGCGACGGCAAGTCGACCAAGCCGTTGCGCTGCAAGGCCCGCTCCTCCTGCTTCGTCAACCTTTCGGCGATGAAGGACCTTTCGAAGGGGCAGCTGATCCCGGACCTGGTGGCCATCATCGGCAGCATCGACATCGTGCTCGGCGAGGTCGACCGGTAAACGATTTTACAAGACAACCAATATCCACAGACAGGTTAGCCGTTTTCTATGAGTCACGCATCATCTCTCAATAGCTGGTCCGATGCCCTTTCCGGGTTCAACCTCGGCTGGTTCCCGCTCGGGCTTGTGATCGTCGCGGCCATTCCGCTCGTCTTCATCGCCCTGTACGCACTGACCTACGGCGTCTACGGCGAGCGCAAGATCTCGGCCTTCATGCAGGACCGCCTCGGCCCGATGGAAGTCGGACCCTGGGGCCTCCTCCAGACGCTGGCCGACATCCTGAAGCTCCTCCAGAAGGAGGATATCGTGCCGAACGCCGCCGACAAGTTCCTTTTCGTCATCGGCCCGCTCGTCATGTTCGTCGGCTCCTTCCTGGCCTTCGTCGTCCTGCCTTTCGGCCCCGCCTTCATCGGCGCCGACCTGAACGTCGGCCTCTTCTATGCTGTCGGCATCGTCGCCCTCGAGGTGGTCGGCATCCTCGCCTCCGGCTGGGGTTCGAACAACAAGTGGGCGCTCTACGGCGCCGTCAGGAGCGTCGCGCAGATTGTCAGCTACGAGATCCCTGCCTCTATCGCCCTGCTCTGCGGCGCGATGATGGCCGGCACGCTGAGCATGCAGCAGTTCTGCGTCGCGCAGAGCGGCCCGCTCGGCCTGCTGCACTGGTACCTCTTCAGCAACCCGATCGCCTGGCTGCCCTTCATCATCTACTTCATCTCTTCGCTTGCCGAGACCAACCGCGCCCCCTTCGACATCCCTGAAGCGGAGTCCGAGCTGGTCGCAGGCTTCTTCACCGAGTATACCGGCATGAAGTTCGCCATGTTCTTCCTCGCGGAGTACGGCAGCATGTTCATGGTCTCCGGCATCATCTCGATCGTCTTCCTCGGCGGCTGGGCATCCCCGCTGCCGAACATCGGCTCCCTTGCCCTGAACGACATGACCAGCGGCCCGGCATGGGGTGCCTTCTGGATCATCATGAAAGGTTTCTTCTTCATCTTCGTGCAGATGTGGCTGCGCTGGACCCTTCCCAGGCTCAGGGTCGACCAGCTCATGTACCTCTGCTGGAAGGTGCTGACCCCGTTCGCCTTCATCGCCTTCGTGCTGACGGCCGTCTGGGAGATCTACAAGTAACGGGCAGGAGAACAGAGAGAACCACGCAATACCAACTATGAGCGAGTACTTCAGCAATATCAAGACCGGCGCCTCGACGATCGCGACCGGCATGGCCATCACCCTCAAGCACTTCTTCAATGCGGTGAAGCGGAAGGGCGATGCGGGCATCGACGACGCCGACTACTTCAAGCAGGTCGACGGCCTGTGCACCCTCCAGTACCCGAGGGAGGCTGTCCCGACTCCGGCCATCGGCCGTTACCGCCTCCATATGGATGCCGAGGACTGCATCGGATGCAGCCAGTGCGAGCGTGCCTGCCCGGTCGAGTGCATTACCATCGAGACCATCAAGGTCACGGCGGACGACCTTGCGGCTTGCGGCAAGACCTCCGGTGGCCAGCAGAAGCGATTCTGGCTTCCCGTGTTCGACATCGACGTCGCCAAGTGCATGACCTGCGGCATCTGCGTCAGCGTCTGCCCGACCGACTGTCTCGTGCACACGCCGGTGGCCGACTTCTCGGAGTTCGACGTCAGCAACATGCTCTACCACTTCGGCAACCTCACGAAGATCGAGGCCGACGCCAAGCGCAGGAAGCTCGAAGAGGAGAAGGCCGCAAAGGAGAAGGCCGCAGCTGAAGCCGCTGCAAGGGGCGAGGCACCGGCAAGGCCGGCTCCGAAGCCCAAACCGGCACCGGGCCCGCAGCCGGATGGCGGCAAGGCAGGGGAGTAACCGGGTACCGAATACCAACAAGTGAAGACAACCATGAATCAACTGACCATATCCATCATCTTCTACGTGTTCGCGGCCGTGACCGTCCTGTCGGCGGCGTTCGTCGTGTTCTCGAAGAACGTCATCTACTCGGCATTCGCGCTCCTGTTCACCTTCTTCGGCGTCGCCGCCCTCTACGTGTTCCTGAGCGCCGACTTCATCGCGGTGACCCAGGTGGTCGTCTACGTCGGCGGCATCCTGGTGCTGCTGCTCTTCGGCGTGATGTTCACCAACACCATCATGCAGACCGAGCTTAAGGCCGACGTGCTGCACGTCGTGCCCGGCACGATCCTGCTGCTGCTGATGATCGCCGGCATGCTCTACACCTTCTACACCACCGGCGACTGGATGCCGGGCCAGGCCCAGCTCCAGGGGAGCGTCGTGCAGCGCGTCGGTTTCGAGACCATGTCGCGCTTCATGCTGCCCTTCGAAATGGCGTCGATCGTCCTGCTGGTCGCCCTGCTCGGCGCGGCATTCCTTGCCCGCTACGACAAGGCTCACAAAAACGAACACTAAGGGGTAACGTTACATGGAAATGTTCACTGCAATCGGGCTGAACCACTTTCTGACCATCTCAGCCATCCTTTTCTCGCTCGGCATGTTCGCCGTCATGACCAGGAAGAACGCCATCGTGATCCTGATGGGCGTCGAACTGATCCTGAACGCGGCCAACATCAACTTCCTCACCTTCTCCAAGTACAACGGGGGGATGACCGGGGTGATGTTCAGCCTCTTCGTGATCGTGCTCGCCGCCGCGGAAGCCGCGGTAGCACTGGCCATCGTGATCAATATCTTCAAGACCTTCAAGACGGTCGACGTCTCCCGCGTCGATACGATGAAGGAGTGATACGGACCGAAACCATTTCAGCTGCAAATACTCTGTAAACCGAAACATGATGCACAGTCTAATCCAGTTATCGATCGTAGTCCTGCTGTTGCCGCTGCTGTCGTTCACGCTGCTGATCTTCTTCAACCGCAGGCTTCCCCGCCGGGGCGACTTCGTCGGTGTCGGCCTGCTCGGCATCGCGCATGCGATCTCCCTGTACATATTCTGGCAGGTGGTGGTCCAGCACTATGATCCCGCGTACCGCATCGCCTGGGACTTCACCTGGCTCGACTTCGGGAACGTGCCCGGAGTGGGTCCGCTGCAGGTCAGGATGGGGATCGTGATCGACAACCTCACCTCCATCATGCTGGCCATGGTGACGCTGATCAGCCTGCTGGTGCACCTCTATTCGACCGGCTACATGCACGGCGACAAGAACTACGGGCGCTTCTTCGCATTCCTCGGCATCTTCACCTTCTCGATGCTCGGCATCGTGCTTTCGGACAACCTCTTCTCGATCTACATGTTCTGGGAGCTGGTCGGCCTCTCTTCTTACCTGCTCATCGGCTTCTACTTCGAGAAGGACAGCGCCGCCGACGCCCAGAAGAAGGCCTTCCTCACCAACAGGGTTGGTGACATCGGCATGTGGCTCGGCATCCTTATCCTCTATTCGCAGTTCCACACCTTCGGCTACCGGGAGATCTTCGAGAACATTGCCAAGGGCAATTTCCACCTCTCCAGCACCTGGCTGACAGCCGCCGGCATCCTGCTCTTCTTCGGCTGCGTCGGCAAGTCCGCCCAGTTCCCGCTGCACGTCTGGCTGCCTGACGCCATGGAGGGCCCGACTCCGGTCTCCGCCCTTATCCATGCTGCCACGATGGTCGCCGCCGGTGTCTACTTCGTGGGCCGCATCTTCCCGATCCTGACCCCGGATGCGCTGCACTACATCGCCTTCATCGGCGCCGTGACCGCCTTCATGTCGGCCACCATTGCCATCACCCAGCACGACATCAAGAGGGTGCTGGCCTACTCGACCGTCTCGCAGCTCGGCTACATGGTCATGGGCCTGGGCGTCGGCGCCTACTCGGCCGCGCTCTTCCACCTCCTGACGCACGCATTCTTCAAGGCATGCCTCTTCCTCGGTTCGGGCGCCATCATCCACGCCATGCACCATGAACAGGACATGCGCTGGATGGGCGGGCTGCGCAAGCAGATGCCCTGGACCTTCGCGACCTTCAGCATCGCCACCCTCGCGCTGGCCGGCCTTCCGCTGACCAGCGGCTTCATGTCGAAGGATGCCATCCTCGCCGGTGCGCTCGGCTTCGCCAGCGTCGAGGGCGGCGGCATCTACTATCTTATACCGGTGCTCGGCTTCGGTTCCGCCATGATGACCGCCTTCTACATGGGGCGCCAGGTCTGGCTGGTCTTCTTCGGCGAGAGCCGCACCCACCTCAAGCCCGCCGAGGAGCATCACGACGACCACGGGCATGATGCCCACGGCCACGACGACCATGGCCACGACGACCACGGTTCGCACCACGGCGT
>OMIK01000065.1 GCA_900299075.1 Chlorobi bacterium Chlorobi_1 | reverse complement strand
CGGAGGAGGTGGCGGCGGGGCTCCCCAGCGGCGCTCATCCGGGCCTCGCCGGAGCTCATGCTCCCTGCTGAAGCGATCGTCCCAGTACCTGCGGTCATGCCTGCGGTACTCCATGTCGCGGTATCGCCTGATCTCGTCCAGCCTGTGCCGCCTGACCGGCCTCGGCAGCTCGAAATAGTCGATCCGCTCCCATGGCCCGCGATAGTCCCAGGCCCGGTACCACATGCCGTCGCTGAAGATGAAGTAGGCGCTGTCGAAATGGATGACGTCGTAGGGGGCCCCGTAGGAGACCGCGAAGCCGTAGTCGTCCAGATAGATGAAGTCCGGCCGGCTTTCGAAGAAGAAGCCCGGGCCTCCGGGTATGTTGACCCCTATCCGCACATCGGCGGCCGCTTCGGAAGGCGGTTGCGCCCCGAGCATTCCGGCGAGGCCGATGGCGAGGAGAAGCTGTTTTTTCATGGAAGCATCCTGTTTGCTTGGGTTATGTGCAGCGTGCCGGCGATCGAGGATTCTCCGGGAAGCACGCCGGGCACTACCTTTGTAGACGACGTTCCCGTTGCCATCCAGCGATCTTGTCTTCGCTCGCCGCCGGTTTTTTTCCCGGTGTTTCTACGGCCGCTGCCGCCTTATCGCGGCCTCGAAAGGCAGACGGGTGTTTTTCGGCCGATACCCAGCTCGACGGATGCGTTGCCGTTGCGTACCGCTATCTCGATCATGCCGCTGCTGCCGATGTAGGCGAGGGGCATCCCCTCAGCGACATCGCCGTAGGTCCTCGATATGGGTAGCCCCACTGCTGCTCCCGCGGAGAGCATCCACTCCGGGCTGCCCTCCAGCAGGGCCTCCCTGAACGAGGTGACGACGTTGCCGAAACGGTCGGCCGAAAGCACCGTGCCGACCCATCCCTCCCCGTTTGCGAGGGGACGGTTGGCGAAGCGTTCGATGCGGGCGCATGAGGCGGGGTCGACCAGGCTGCCGAGGCTGTCGAAGGCGATGCCCGAGGCCAGGTGCGCCGCCACGGGGGAGAAGAGGTCGCGGCCGTGGAAGGTGCTGCTCGCCGATGGCAGGTGGTGGCGCGCCTCGTCGAGCGCGCGGCAGCGGAAATCGGGCCACCGTTCGAAGACAGGGGTGAATAGGCCGTTGTCGGGGCCGACGAACCGGAAGGAGCCTGCCTCGACGGCTACGGGCCGCCGGGCGGTGCCGACGCCGGGGTCGACGACGCAGACGAAGATCGAGCCCTCCGGGAAGTAGGGCAGGGCGCTGTCGAGGTGGAAGGCGGCTTCGGCGACCTCCTGGGCGGCGACCTCGTGCGTCAGGTCGATGACCCTGGCCTCAGGGCAGATCGAGGCGATCACCCCCTTCATGACCCCGACGAAGGTGTCGTGGATGCCGAAGTCGGTCAGGAGGACGATGAGCGGCGGACGATCCATGGCGTCAGTCGTTTGCCGATCTGAAGATCGCTGCGCCGGCGGCCGCGAAGATGATGTTCGGCAGCCACGCGGCGAGCGCGGGGTTGATGAAGCCGCTGTAGCCGATGCCGGTGAGCGTCTTCTGCATGCCGAGGTAGAGGAACCCCACCAGCAGGCTGATGGTCGCTTCGAGGGCCAGGCCGCTCCGCTTCTTCCGCGTCGAGAGGGGCACGCCGATCATGACGATGATGACGCCGGCGAAGGGGAGCGCGACCTTGGTGTTGAGCTTGACCTTCGCGCGTTCGAGCCCCGATATGCCCGCCTCCTCCTGGTGGCGGATGAAGCGGTGGAGCTGCAGCAGGGTCATCTGGTCCGGATCGGCGTTGAGCATCCGGAAGGTATCCGCAGAGAGGCGGATGTCTACCGTCTCCGCGCCGGGGTGCAGCGCGAAGCGCTCGGCACCGCCTTCGAACGAGCGGTGCCTGGTGTTGTACAGGCGCCACTGTTTTCCCGGTGTGATCCTGAGCGAGTCGGCGTCGATCCTCGACGCCAGGCGTGAGCCCTTGAACTGCTCGAGGGAGATCGAGGTGGCGCTCATCTGGTCATCCCCGATGCGGGCGACGGTCAGGATCCTGTCGCTCGACTCTCGGATGTGCACCATGTCGTTCTGGCGCGTCTCGTTCCTCAGGTAGCGCTTCTCGAATCCCCTCGCCCAGTCGTACATGGCGGGCACAATCCAGCAGGAGTTCACGAAGTTGAAGAGGGTGATGCAGGAGGCGACCAGCAGGAAGGGCCTGAGCAGCCGGGCGAGGCTGAGGCCCGAGGATTTGAGCGCGGGGAGCTCGCTCTGCATGGAGAGCTTCCCGGTGACGAAGAGCGAGGCGAGCAGCACGCTGAGCGGCGTGGTGACCAGTATGGTCTCCGGCAGGCTGCTGAGGTAGAACATGACGATCCTCGAGCCGGGCACGTGGTGCTTGTAGAAGTCGTCCAGGTTGTCCACCATGTGGATCAGGGTGAAGAGTGCCACGAAGCTCGCCGACGAGAAGAGGAAGGTCACCAGGAACTGCCTGGAGATGTAGCGGTCGACGATCTTCATCGAGGCCCCCCTGCCAAGGGGCTCCTGAAGGGGCTTGCCGCCTGCCTGCCTGTCGTGCGGGCCCTCTCCATGCTCAGTAGCCGAAGAGCTCCTCGAGGGTGAGGAAGGTGACCTCGCCGTGCTTCCTGAGGGTCTCGAGGTCGAGCCCCTTCTTCTTGCCCAGGACCAGCATCACCTGGCTGCGGTTCCCGAACTTCGTCTCATGGAAGCGTTCGATGTCCGCGAACCCGAGAGCCGGGGTTTTCTCGAAGACCTCCTTCCGGATGTCGTGGTCGAGGCCGAGCCTTTTTGCCTCTTCCCACGCGAAGAGGATCTCGCTCCTGGTGAGCCGCTCGGTCCGGATCTTCTGCTCGATGCCGGCCTTGGCCGAGGCGAACAGCTCCGGCGATTCCGGCAGCTTGCGCATCAGCCCGTCGAAGCCCTCGAGCGCCTCGGGCAGCTTGTCCGCCTGGGTCCCGATGTAGCTGAAGACATAGCTGTGGCGGCTCTTCTCCTTGGGAAGCCGGTAGACCGAGAAGACCGAGTAGGCAAGCGCCTTGGCCTCGCGCATCTCCTGGAACACCACCGACGACATGCCGCCGCCGTAGTATTCGTTGAAGAGCGTGATCAGCGGGACCGTTGAGGGATCGTAGGCATCTCCCCTCGACAGGAGGATGATCTCGGCCTGGTTCATGTCGTAGTCGACCACGTAGACCCGGTTGCGGCCGGTCTCGAGCTCGGTGAAGGGGCTCGAGGTTGCGACGGGCCTGAAGGCGCGGTCGAAATGCTTCATGCCGCGCAGCTCCCCGAGCAACGCCTCAGGCTTCTCCGGACCGTAGTAGAGGACGCGGTGCCGGTAGCCCATGAGGTTCCTGACCTCGTCGAGCAGCTCCTGCGGGGTGAGCGCCTCCAGCTCCCTGTCGCTCAGCACGTTCGTGAACGGCGATTTCGGGCCGTACTTGCCGTAGTTGACCATCGCCTCGAAGAGGATCTTCCGCTTCGAGAGCTTGTCGTCTGCCCGCTCCTTGCGGATTCCCTCCTTGAGCTTTTCGAGCGCCTCCGGGTCGGGCTTCGCATCGGCGAGCAGCTCGTCCAGGAGCGCGATCGCCTTCGGGAAGTTCTCCTTCAGGCCGGTGAGCTTCAGGTAGACGTAGTCCTCCGAGGTGAAGACCGAGAAGGCGGCCCCGAGCTTGTAGAACTCCTGGTTAAGCTCCGCGGGGCTCAGCCTCGAGGTGCCGAGGTAGGAGAGGTAGTCCAGCGCGGTGTCGATCTTGCGGTCCTGGTTCAGCCCCGTGTCGAAGATGAAGTAGAGGCTGTAGAGGTCGTTCTCACGGTTCGGCACGTAGTGGAGCCGGATATCCTTCGTGACGTCGTCGTAGACGATGTCCTTAGCGAAGTCCACGAACGACGGCTTCACCTCGGCCGCCTTGCGCGAGAGGAGCTCTTCGGCGAAGGCCGATGAGCGGTCGCGGTTCACCTTGATCGGGGTGATCGCGGGCTTCTGGATCTTCGCCTCGCTCTTCCGCTTGCCGTTCTTCTTGTAGATGGCCACGTAGTTGTCGGCATAGTGCTTCCGCGCGAACTCGACCACCTGCTCCTTGGTGATCTTCTCGAGGCGTTCGAGCCGGTGCACATGGCGCTCCCACTCCATGCCCCAGACGAAGGCGTCGACGAAGGCCTCCGAGCGGCCGCGGTTCGTTTCGTAGAGCTTGAGCTCCTCGAGGCGGATGTCGTTGATCACGGCGCCGATCAGCCAGTCGGGGAACCTGCCCTCCTTGAGCAGCCCGAGCTGATCCAGCAGGAGCCCCCTGACCTGGTCGAGGCTCTGCCCCTCCCTCGGCTTGGCGCTGAGGATGTGTGCCGAATAGTCCTTCATATGGACCAGCATGGAGCCCGCATCCAGCACCTTCTGCTGCTGGTTGAGGTTCAGGTCGATCAGGCCGGCCGTCTGGTTGTAGAGGATCTTGTCGGCGATCGTGAGCAGGTCGGCTTCGGGCGAATCGACGCCGCCGAACCTGAAGCCGAGCACCAGCTCCTCCGCCTCGGGGCCGGTCACCGTTTTGACCACCGGTTTCGAGATGGGCTGCTCGACGGGGGGATGGAACTCGGGCACCTCCTTCGGCTGCAGGGCGGAGAACTTCCGGTCGATCATCGCGATCGCCTTGTCCGGGTCGAAGTCTCCGGCGATGCAGATCGCCATGTTGTTCGGCACGTAGTAGTGCCGGTAGTAGTTCATGACGTTCCGGATCGAGGGCTTCTTCAGGTGCTCGGCCTTGCCGATGGTGGTCTGCGTGCCGTAGGTGTGCTTTTTGAAGAGGCCGCCGAAGAGCTCCTCCCAGAGCTTGCGGCTGTCGCTGTCCATCGTCATGTTCTTCTCCTCGTACACCGTTTCGAGCTCGGTGTGGAAGAGGCGCATGACCGGATTGCGGAATCGCTCGGCCTCGATGGTCAGCCACCGCTCCAGCTCGTTCGAGGGGATGTCGTTGATATAGACGGTCTGCTCGACCCAGGTGTAGGCGTTGGTGCCGTGGGCGCCGATCGAGTTGAGCAGCTTGTCGTACTCGTTGGGCACCGTGAACTGGGCCGCCACGTTCGAGATGCTGTCGATGTCGCGGTAGATGGCCGCCCGCTTCTCGGGGTCGCTGGTGGTACGGTACTTCTCGTAGAGGTCGATGATCTTCTCGAGCTCCACGTGCTCCTTCCCGTAGTCGAGCGAGCCGATCGAATCGGTGCCCTTGAAGAGCATGTGCTCGAGGTAGTGGGCAAGGCCGGTGGTCTCGGCGGGGTCGTTCTTGCTGCCGGCCCTGACGGCGATGGAGGTGTAGATCCTCGGTTCGTCGCTGTTGGGGCTCATGTAGACGGTCAGGCCGTTCTGGAGCCGGTAGATCCTCGTGTGCAGGGAGTCGCCGGGGACGGTGGTGTATGGGTAGTGCGGTTGCCGGGTGGTCGTCATTGATTTACAGGAGATGAGATGGAGCAGCAGGAGTGCGAATGCAAGAGCGGCGCCGGTCCTGGCAGCCGTGTTCCGGGGTCGTCTGGTCATGGGTCGTCGTCATGGTCGCTGATCGAGGTCGTCGTGGTGCATTCGGGTGCCCGAAACCGTACATTACGAAAAATCCGGCAATCCGGCAGGAAAAAAGCTGCTACAGCAGGGGATCCGAGCCCACGCTGAGTCAAGAACTAACAGGGCCGGCAATTCGTTCTTGTACCGGTTATTGCAATCCGGGCACGGCCTGCAGGGCCCCTTGCGGATTTGATCGTGTAACATCGGGTGCGGCACCCCGTACCCCCAAATGGCAATCATGCAGAAACAGAGAGGCGGCGGTGAATTCAGGCTGGTGAGCCCCTACGGGCCGACGGGCGACCAGCCCCAGGCGATCCGCGCCCTGACCGAGGGGGTGCTGCGGGGCGACCGTTGGCAGACGCTCCTCGGCGTCACCGGGTCGGGCAAGACCTTCACGGTCTCGAACGTCATCGCGGAGGTCAACCGGCCGACGCTGGTGCTCAGCCACAACAAGACGCTGGCCGCCCAGCTTTATGGCGAACTCTGCCAGTTCTTCCCGGACAACGCGGTCGAGTACTTCATCAGCTACTACGACTTCTACCAGCCCGAGGCCTACCTTCCGTCGCTCGACAAGTACATCGCCAAGGACCTCAAGATCAACGACGAGATCGAGCGGCTCCGCCTGCGCGCCACCAGTGCCCTCCTGAGCGGCAGGAACGACGTGATCGTGGTCAGCTCGGTGAGCTGCATCTACGGCCTGGGTTCGCCGGAGGACTGGCTCGCCCAGGTCATCGAGCTGCGCCGTGGCATGGAGCTGGACCGCGACGAGTTCCTGCAGAAGCTGGTGTCGCTGCACTACTTCAGGGATGACGTCGACCTTTCGCCCGGCCGGTTCAGGGTCCGCGGCGACGTGATCGACCTGATCCCCGGCCATGAGGAGCTGGCCCTGCGCGTCGAGTTCTTCGGCAGCGAGGTCGACGGCCTGCAGACCTTCGACCCGAGGAGCGGGGAGGTTGTCGGCGCCGAGGAGTACGCCTTCATCTACCCGGCGCGGCAGTTCGTGGCCGACGAGGAGAAGTTGCAGCGCGCCATGCTCGACATCGAGAACGAGCTCGCCGGCCGCCTGAACGTGCTTCGTTCGGAGGAGAAGCTGGTCGAGGCGCAGCGCCTCGAGGAGCGGACCCGCTACGACCTGGAGATGATGAAAGAGCTGGGCTACTGCTCCGGCATCGAAAACTACGCACGCCACCTTGCGGGACGGCAGCCTGGCGAGCGTCCGTGGTGCCTGCTCGACTACTTCCCCGAGGAGTACCTGGTCGTCGTGGACGAGTCGCACGTCACCCTGCCGCAGATCCGCGGCATGTACGGCGGTGACCGGTCGAGGAAGACCATCCTCGTCGAACACGGATTCCGGCTCCCCTCGGCGCTCGACAACCGCCCCCTTCGCTTCGAGGAGTTCGAGGAGATGGCGCCCCAGCTCATCTGCGTCAGCGCCACGCCTGCAGAGCACGAGCTGCGCCGTTCGGCCGGGGTGGTTGTGGAGCAGCTGGTGCGCCCCACCGGCCTGCTCGACCCGCTGATCGAGGTGCATCCCGTGTCCGGGCAGATCGACCATCTGCTGGCGCGCCTCAGGGGGTGCATCGGCAAGGGGCAGAAGTCGCTGGTCATGACCCTGACCAAGCGTATGGCCGAGGACCTGCACGCCTACTTCAGGAAGGTGGGGCTGCGGTCGCAGTACCTCCACTCCGAGATCAAGAGCCTCGAGCGCATGCAGATCCTCAGGGAGCTCCGCGCGGGGGACATCGACGTGCTCGTGGGGGTGAACCTCCTGCGCGAGGGGCTCGACCTGCCGGAGGTGGCCCTGGTGGCGATCCTCGACGCCGACAAGGAGGGGTTCCTGCGCGACGCCAAGTCCCTGATGCAGATCGCCGGGCGTGCGGCCCGGAATGTCGAGGGGACGGTACTCTTCTACGCCGACAAGGTCACGGACTCGATGCGCCAGGTGCTCGACGAAAGCGCCCGGCGCAGGGGGATCCAGGAGGAGTACAACCGGATGCACGGCATCGAGCCGCGCTCGATCGTCAAGTCGGTCGACCAGGTGCTGAACACCACCAGCGTGGCCGACGCCGAGGAGCGCTACCGCCGCAAGCGGCTCGGCCTGCAGAAGCGCCCCGAGCTGGAGCTGCAGGGGCTGCTCGACCGGATGGACCGCGACGAGGTGGTGGGGATGGTTGCGGAGCTGACGGCCGAGATGCAGGCGGCCGCCGAGGAGACCGACTACGAGAAGGCGGCCTACCTCCGCGACGAAATCAGCATGCTGCAGGAGAAGATCGCGAACTATCCGGCCTGACGGCTATTGCCCATTGCCCGCGATTTCATATATAAAAGATAGTACGGTAATCGACCCGGGGCACCGCGCCCCGGCAACATCAACGTCCCGGAGTACCCGACACCCATGCTGGCCCAGATCGAACAGGAGCACTACGAGAAGCTGCACGAGATCCTTCGCCTCTGCCGGGCGAACCTCAAGAACTACGACGAGTCGCTCATCCAGCGTGCGTTCTTCATGTGCTACCGGGCGCACGAGGGCGAGAAGCGCGCCTCCGGCGAGCCCTTCTTCTACCATCCTGTCGAGGTCGCCAAGCTGCTGGTCACCGAACTGCCGCTCGACGGCGTCTCGGTCGCGGCCGCGCTGCTGCACGACGTGATCGAGGATAGCGGCTACACCTACGAGGATATCGCCGCCGAGCTCGGCACCGAGGTGGCGGACATCGTCGAGGGGCTGACCAAGATCTCCGAGATCATGGTCAACCGCGAGACCACCGAAGCCGAGGGATTCAGGAAGATGCTCCTCTCGATGGTCAAGGACATCAGGGTGATCCTGATCAAGTTCTGCGACCGCCTGCACAACATGCGCACCCTCGATTCGCTTCCCGAGCACCGCCGGGTGAAGATGGCCCTCGAGACGCGCGACATCTACGCGCCTTTGGCCCACCGCTTCGGCCTCGGAAAGATGAAGGTCGACCTTGAGAACCTCGCCCTCCGGTACATCGACCCGGAGATGTACGATTTCCTGCTCAAGCGGGTGCGCCTCAGCAGGAACGAGCGCATCTCCTACCTGAACAAGATGATCGACCCGATAAAGGCCGACCTCGAGAAGCAGGGCTTCAACGTGGAGGTGCAGGGGCGCGCCAAGCACCTCTTCTCGATCTACAACAAGATGCGGCAGAAGAACAAGGAGTTCGAGGACATCCACGACCTCTACGGCATCCGCGTCGTCATCGACACCGACAAGATCTCCGACTGCTTCGCGGTCTATGGCTACATCACCCAGAAGTACCCGCCGATCCCGCGCCATTTCAAGGACTACATCTCCATCCCGAAGCACAACGGCTACCAGTCGCTCCACTCGGCGATCATCGGCCCGAGGGGCTACGTGATCGAGCTGCAGATCAGGACCCGGCGCATGCACGAGTTCGCCGAGCTCGGCGTCGCGGCGCACTGGCGCTACAAGGAGAAGATCTCGAAGAACGACGCCGCGGTCGACTCCTTCCTGAAGTGGGCGCGCGAGCTGATCAAGGACGCCGACAGCGCGGCCGCCTTCATGGAGGGGTTCAAGCTCAACCTCTACCACGACGAGATCTACGTCTTCACCCCGAAAGGGGACATGAAGATCCTGCCGGCCGGCGCGACGCCGATCGACTTCGCCTACGCCATCCACACCGAGATCGGCAACGGCTGCATCGGGGCGAAGGTGAACGGCAAGATCGTGCGCCTGAACGCCGAGCTCAAGTCCGGCGACCGCTGCGAGGTGATCACCTCCAAGAACCAGACGCCCAAGGCCGACTGGCTCAAGATCGTGGTGACGCACCGGGCGAAGATGAAGATCCGTACGGCCATCAACGAGGAGCGCCGCCTGGAGATCGAGAAAGGGCGTGGCATCTGGGAGAAGATGCTTGCCGGCACCAAGAAGCTCTTCACCGAGAACGACGCGATCCGTTCGATCCGGGGCCACGGCATCAAGACCCCGTCGGACCTCTTCAGCGCGCTGGCCAACCAGCAGATCAGCAGCGAGGAGCTGATGGAGAGCATCACCAAGCCGCAGAAGGCTGGCGAGGCTGTCGACAAGTTCTCCCAGGAGAAGGCTCCCGTCAAGGATTTCGCCGAGATCGCCCGGCAGGTGCTCGAGCGCCCGCTCGACCACAAGGACGAGGTGATCATCTCCGGGCTGAACAACATCGCCTACGCCTACGCCAAGTGCTGCAACCCGGTGCCCGGCGACGATATCATCGGCTTCGTCACGACCGACGGCGCGGTCAAGATCCACCGGAAGAACTGCGTCAACGTCACCAACGAGAACCTCATCAAGAGCGAGCGCATCGTCGCGGTCTCATGGAACCGGAAACTCGAGTCCGACTTCCTTGCCGGCATCCGCGTGGTCGGCGAGGACAAGATCGGCATGACCAACCAGATCACCGGAGTCATCTCCAAGTTCGACACCGATATCCGGAGTATCACCCTCAACGCCAAGGACGGCATCTTCTTCTGCAACCTGATGGTCTTCGTCAAGAACACCGACAAGCTCACCACCCTGATGGACAAGCTCAGGAGGGTGCAGGGGGTCTTCTCGGTCGAGCGCCTCTCCAGCTGAGTGCGGCGCGCAGCCTGCAGGGTCACGGCGTGCCGTGCCCGACTCCTTCCAGCCGTCCGCCTCAGCCTCCTCCTTCCTCAACTCTTCAAAGCCCCAGCTCGAGCCCGAAGGCGGCGGTAGTGCCGAGGTCGAGGTTGCGGCTGGCTGCAGCGGTCGCCCTGACGGCGCCCATGGTGAAGGCTGCGCCCGCCGAGGCCACCGAGGGGTTGGTCCCTGCTCCGGCCAGCATCGCCAGCGAAGGCGCGACCTTGAACGCTGCTCCGGCGAGGATGCGTCCGGGCCGCTCCGGGTCGCCCTGTGCGGTTGCCGTCAGGAGGTTCCCGTTGTCGAACCGGTACGAGATGCCGGCGAGCGTCGTCCTGGGCAGCGAGTTGCCGGCTCCGATGCTGGGCGAGTTGAGGTTGAGGCTGCTGACGCCCAAGGTTATCCGCGGCCACGGTTCGACCATGATGCCGGCGTTGATGCCCGTTGCCGGGCGGTCCGCAAATCCGGTGACGCCGAGCTCCATCCGGGATACGGAGATGCCGGCACGGATGGCCGTGGTCAGCCGTCTCGAGTATCCGGCGCTCCAGGAGGATTCCCGGTAGCCGTTCGGGGAGTAGCCCCTGAACGCCACGGAGGCCGCTCCGTTACGGTCGAAGGGGAGGCTCCCGGCCTTCGCGGCAGCGGAGCGGGTCGCCAGGCCGTCGTCGCCGTAGGGGATCGCACAGGCTGCGGCGACCGAGGCGCCGGCCGAAGAGGCGGGGGATGCGGGGTTGTAGAGCATGCCGAAGGCGTCGCCGGGGAGGGCCGCCACCGAGCCGGACATGGCGAGCCCCCTCGGGTCCGCCGGGATGGGGTCGAACGAGGCGTGGAGCGGGGCTGCGCCCATGCAGCCGCAGAGCGTGAGGAGTATGGTTGCCTTGCGCATGTGTCCGGGGGTTTGGGGGTGATGGCGTCCGGGCGCTTCCGCCGCCATGACCGCAAGTTACCTCATGCCGGGCATATTCTCATGCCGGCCGCTATCGATATTTGAGGGGGGGCTCGCGAATGTTATATTTTTTTTGAGGCACCGTTACGCAATCCGGCAGTGCTGGCCGGCAAAACCTTCGAGGAGCATCCTACTATGATCCGGTACATCTCCAGGCTTTTTCCATTCCTGATCGCGCTCGTCATGCTTTCCGGGTGCGGCTACAACACCATGCAGCAGAACGAGGAGGCGGTCAACCGCGCCTGGGGCGACCTCGAGTCGCAGCTCCAGCGCCGCTCCGACCTGGTCCCCAACCTGGTTGCGACCGTCAAGGGGGCTGCCGATTTCGAGAAGGGGACCCTTGAGGCGGTGATCGAGGCCCGCTCGAAGGCGACCTCAATCCAGCTCACCCCGCAGATGCTGAGCGATCCGGCCGCGATGTCGAAGTTCCAGGCCGCGCAGGGGCAGCTCTCCTCATCGCTTTCGCGCCTGCTGGTGGCCGTCGAGCGCTACCCCGACCTGAAGGCGACCCAGAACTTCCGTGACCTGCAGGTGCAGCTCGAGGGCACCGAGAACCGCATCAGCGTCGCCCGCCAGCGCTACAACCAGTCGGTCGAGGTGTTCAACTACTCGATACGGCAGTTCCCGAATTCGATGACCAACGGGGTGCTGCTCAAGCTGAAGCCGAAGGAGTACTTCAAGGCCGACGCCGCGGCCCGCGCTGTTCCTCAGGTGAAGTTCTAGGTGTCCGCCATGTCCCGCCGTCCCGGTATCGGCCGGCTGGTGCCGGCGATCCTCCTGCTGCTGCTGGCGCTCTGCGGCGCCTCGACGCTGCTGGCGGCGACGGTGCCGAAGCTCTCCGGCAGGGTGAACGATTATGCGTCGATGATCTCGCCTCGCGCGAGGGTCGCCATCGAGGCGAAGCTGCGGGAGCTCGAGGCCGCCGAGTCGACCCAGGTCGCCATCCTGACGGTCCCTTCGCTGGAGGGCGAGCCGATCGAGGAGTTCTCGATCAGGGTTGCCGAAGCGTGGAAAATCGGGCAGAAGGGGCGGGACAACGGCGTGCTGCTGGTCGTCTCGAAAAACGACCGCAAGGTCAGGATCGAGGTGGGCTACGGCCTCGAGGGGCGCCTGACCGACCTGCAGGCCGGCCGGATCGTGGGCGGCATCATCAAGCCCGCGTTCGCCAGGGGCGATTTCGATGCGGGGTTTGTCGACGGCACCGACGCTATCGTGGCGGCCGTCAAGGGGGAGTTCACCGGCCCCGGCCAGAAGAAGAGGGGGCCTGGGGAGCAGGGCCCGTCGGTGCCCCTGGTGTTCGTCATCCTGGTGGTGCTGTTCCTGCTGTTCCGGATGTTCCGTTTCTTCGGCGGCGGCTTCGGCGGGGGCGGTGCCTCCGATGAATGGTAACCTGCAGCCGCATCGTCGAAAAAGGGCTTTGATGTTTACCCTGAAATGTTTTTTTACAAGGCAGTTTCCATCCGTACCCAACGCATCAGCAACGAGCTTCAATGAAAAAAACAGCGCTGTACTCCTGGCATGAACAGGCCGGAGCCAAGATCATCGATTTCGGCGGCTACCTCATGCCCGTGCAGTATGCCGGCATCATCGCCGAGCACCGGGCGGTCCGCGAGGCCGCAGGCCTTTTCGACGTCTCCCACATGGGGAATTTCTATGTCAGGGGCGCGCGTGCGCTGGAGTTCCTGCAGTACCTGACCACCAATGACCTCGGCAGGATCGTCGACGGGCAGGCGCAGTACACCCTCATGCTCTACCCCGACGGCGGCATCGTCGACGACCTGATCGTCTACCGTGTCTCTGCCGACACCTTCTTCCTGATCGTCAATGCAAGCAACTGCGAGAAGGACTACGAGTGGATCGCCGGACACCTCCATGAGTTCGAGGGCGTCACGCTCGAGGACCGCACCTCCGGGCTTTCGCTGATCGCGCTGCAGGGGCCGAAGGCGATGGATATCCTCGATCGGGTCTTCCCCGGCGCAGGGCTGCGCAGCCTCGGCTCGTTCCACTTCCGCACGATCGATTTCGAGGGCTCAGGGATCATGGTCGCCCGCACCGGCTACACCGGCGAGGAGGGGGTCGAGATCTGCTGCCCGAACGACAGGGCCGTGCAGCTCTGGAGTGCGCTGATGGAGGCCGGCCGCCCGGACGGCATCCAGCCGATCGGTCTCGGCGCCCGCGATACCCTCAGGCTCGAAATGGGCTATTCGCTTTACGGCCACGAGATCGAGCGTGACGTCAACCCGCTGGAAGCACGCCTGAAGTGGGTCGTGAAGATGGGCAAGCAGAACTTCATCGGCAAGCAGGCCTGCCAGCAGGTCGAGATCGACACCCGCAGGGGCGTCGTCGGCTTCGCCGTCCAGGGCCGGGCCATCCCGCGCCAGGGCTTCAAGGTATTCAACAGCGACCACCAGGAGATCGGCGTCGTCTGCAGCGGCACCATGTCGCCGACGCTCCAGGAGCCGATCGGCACGGCGAGCGTGCTTGCAGAATATACCCCCGTGGGGAGTGCGCTGTTCGTGGAGATCCGGGGCGCCATGCATCCCGCATCGGTCAGGTCGCTGCCCTTTGTCCATGTCGAAAAAGCCTGAGGCCGGCGGAGCCATGCCCGTGGTGAAGCTCCTGCGCGCCATCAAGGCCCTCGGCAGCGAAAACCTGGTCAGGGAGGTATCCGGCATCCTCCTGATGCTGCTTTCGCTCTTCGTCGCCGCTGCGGTGCTCTACTACCCGTTCTACCCGGAGCGCTTCGAGATCTACACCTCGACGCTTGCCTGGTACGACGTCCTGAGCCCAGCGGCAAAGGCAGTCGCTGCCCAGATCAGCAACCCTTTCGGGCTTTTCGGCCCGAGGATCTCCTCGTTCTTCATCCACGACCTCTTCGGTTACCCCTCGGTGGTGCCGATCCTCGCCGTGTTCGTGCTTGGCTTGAGGATGCTCCGCCGGCAGCCGCTCGGCCCGGGGGGGCTCTTCATGGTGTTCGCCCTCCTCTTCTCGTTCGACCTGTCGGTGCTCTTCGGCCTCACCTGGGCCTCGTTCAGCGACAACATGGCGGGAGCCGTCGGCCGCATGGTTGCCGAATTCCTCTCGCGGGTGATCGGTCCGGCGGGCGCCTGGGCGCTCGTCCTGACGGCCGGGGCCGCGCTCATCTTCCTCACCGCACGGGGGACGATCTCCGGCGCAGTGTCGTCGACCTTCGCCTTCTTCTCCAAGGTTACCCGCTCCATCGCGGCATACAAGGCTGAAAAGGCCAGGGCCAACGCGGAAAAGGATGCGGCGAAAGCCGCCCGCAGGGCGGAGCACGACGCCGCGAAGGAGAGCAGGGCCAGGGAGAAGGCCGAGGAGAAGGCGAAGCGGGCCGCTGCCCGTGAGCTGCCGAAACCGGCACCGGCCGCACCGGTCGCACCGCCCGTCTCCGTGGTGGTCGAAGGACCGACGGACCTGCCCTGGGAAACCGGGCCGCAGCCTCCTGCACCTCCGCCGTACGTGCCTGATGAGGAGCCCGAAGCCCGGCTCTCCGGGATGGAGGAGGACGGGCCGGAGATGGTCATCACCAAAGGGGTCCATGAGCGGGAGGCCGACATGGACGAACGCAGCATGAAGGTGCGGACGAAGGATTGGGTCCCCTACCGCTTCCCCTCGATCGACCTGCTCCAGGTGCCTCGGGACGACGAAGCGGTCTACGACGAACGGCATCTGGCCGACAGCAAGAACCGCCTGCTCGAGAAGCTCAGGATCTACAAGATCGACGTGGTGAAGATCGCCACCACCGTCGGCCCCCGGGTCACGCTCTTCGAGCTCGAGCTCGCCCCCGATGTCAAGATCAGCAGGGTGAAGACGCTCGAGAACGACCTTGCCATGGCCCTTGCCTCCTCCTCCGGCGGCATCAGGATCATCGCTCCCATCCCGGGCAAGAACGCCATCGGCGTGGAGATCCCGAACAGCAAGCCGAAGACCGTGCTCATGCGCTCGGTGCTCCAGGTCGAGAAGTTCAAGAACAGCGGCATGGCCCTGCCGATCGCCCTCGGCAAGACCATCTCGAACGAGGTGCTGATCGAGGACCTGGCCACGATGCCGCACCTGCTGATCGCCGGCGCGACCGGCGCAGGCAAGTCGGTGGCGATCAACGTGATCCTCACGAGCCTCCTCTATGCGAAGCGCCCCGACGAGGTGAAGTTCGTGCTGATCGACCCGAAGCGCGTCGAGCTCTCGCAGTACCAGAAGCTCAAGAACCACTTCCTGCCGAAGATCAGGGGCCTCGAGGACCAGATCATCGTCACCGACCCGAAGAAGGCTTCGGGCGCCCTGCAGTCGGTCGTTCGCGAGATGGAGCGGCGTTACGAGATGCTCGAGAAGTGTGGCGTGCGCAACATCCGCGAGTACAACCGCAAGATGCCCGAGGAGACGATGTTCTACCTCGTGGTCGTCATCGACGAGCTCGCGGACCTGATGATCACCGCAGGGCGCGAGGGCGAGGAGCCGATCGCCAGGCGTGCCCAGATGGCCCGTGCGGTCGGCATCCACCTCATCGTGGCCACCCAGCGCCCGTCGGTGGACATCATCACCGGCGTCATCAAGGCGAACTTCCCGTCGCGCATCGCCTTCCAGGTGGCCAGCAAGGTCGATTCCCGCACGATCCTGGACGTCTCCGGCGCCGACCAGCTGCTCGGCAACGGCGACATGCTCTTCCAGTCGGCCAGGATGCCCAAGCCCGACCGCGTCCAGTGCCCCTACGTCTCCTCCGAGGAGGTCGAGGCGATCACCTCGTTCATCGGCTCCCAGCCCGAGCAGAAGGATGACTTCACCCTGCCCGATGCCGGCGTCGGCAAGGGGGACTCGTCCGGATCGGGGCAGGAGCGCGACGGGCGCGACAGCATGTTCGAGGAGGCCGCCAGGCTCGTGGTGATGCACCAGCAGGCGAGCGTCTCGCTCCTGCAGCGGCGCCTGCGGCTCGGCTTCAGCCGCGCCGGCAGGGTGATGGACCAGCTGTACGAGTGCGGCATCGTCAGCGCCGGCGACGGCAGCAAGCCCAGGGATGTGCTCATCAAGAGCGAGGAGTCCCTCGACCTGCTGCTGAACAATCTCGATTGAATGCGTGACACGAGCCAGGGAGCGCCGAGCTCCAGCTCGGCACTGGAGCCGCAGGCTCCAAATGGTATTGCAACAAGAATGGCTGTGCCATAATTGTTGCGCCCGAAGCCGTGCCGGGCACGGAAAAGTGGTGAATAACGCGGGAAGATAGGATGCCGAGCTGGAGCTCGGCGCTCCCGGGGAAGATAAACAGTGAAAGGGGCGCCTTGTGGCGCCCCTTTCACTGTTTATACCGACTCGACGCGGGCGATCTCCGGGATGGCCTTCTTGATGGCCTGCTCCACGCCGGCGCGGAGGGTGAGGGTGCTCATGGGGCAGGAGCCGCAGGCGCCGAGGAGCTTGACGTCCACGACCATATCCTTGGTGATGCCGACGAGCTGGCAGTCGCCGCCATCGACCTGCAGGTAGGGACGGACGGTTTCGAGCGCGTTGATGACCCTGTCGTACAGCGGGTCGCTGTTGGGGATGTAATCCTTCATTGCTGTTCCTTATTGTGCGTTGTGTTGGGTACAAATTGGGGGCGCCGTGGTCCCGGCGCCTGAGCTAATATGACTTCCCCCTGTGAAAAAAACAAGCCTCCCCGGCTTGAAAGCCGGGGCAATTAAAAGAGAATACAAAATTCAATTATCCGTCGGGCTGAAGCCACTCCTGAATATGGGAAGCCTGGCCGGTACAATTGTTCATGCCAAATGAACCATGCTCAGTTGGCTGCGCAGGATGCGTTCGCGATCGAGATCTGCCGGGCGATTTCGCCGGCCACCTGCTTTGCCGCCACGGCGGACGGGGCGTCGGGATGGCCGATGATCACCGGCATGCCTTCGTCTCCCCCCTCGCGGACCGCGCCGCCGATCGGGATCGAGCCGAGGAAGTTCAGGCCGTTCGCCCTGGCGAACTTCTCGCCGCCCTGGCGCCCGAAGATATAGTCCTTCGTGCCGTCCGGCAGTTCGTACCAGCTCATGTTCTCGACGACGCCCAGGATCGGCACCTCGACCTTGCGGAACATGGTGACCGCCTTGGCGACGTCCGCCAGGGCCACGTCCTGCGGGGTGGTGACGATGACCGTGCCGGTGATCGGCAGGGCCTGCACCAGGGTGAGCTGGATATCACCCGTGCCGGGAGGAAGGTCGAAGATCAGGTAGTCGAGCTCCTGCCAGTCGACATCGGTGATGAGCTGGCGGATGGCGCTCGAGGCCATGGGGCCCCTCCAGATGAGGGCGGTCTCGCTGTCGACCAGGAAGCCGATCGACATCAGCTTCACGCCGTACTGCTCGATCGGGATGATCTTGCCCTCGATGACCTCGGGCCTGGCCTCCGGCAGGCCGAACATGGTCGGGATGCTGGGGCCGTAGAGGTCCGCGTCGATAAGGCCGACCTTCGCTCCGGCCGCTGCGAGGCTTACGGCGAGGTTGACCGAGACCGTGGACTTGCCGACGCCGCCCTTCCCCGAGGCGACCGCGATGATGTTCTTGACGTTGTCGAGCTGGATGCGCTGCGGAGCGCCATGGCCGCCGTGCCCCCCGTGCCCGCCATGCCCGCCGTGGTGCCCGTGGTGGCCGGGCTGCCCGTGGTGGCTGCACGACGAGGTGACCTTCGATCCCATGGTGACGTTGATCGATGCGGCCTCGGGGGCTGCTGCCCCGATCGCCGCAATGCAGGACTGCTTGATCGACTCCTTCATGGGGCATGCCGGGGTGGTGAGCTCGACGGTGACCGAGACGTTGTTCGCCTCGTCGACCGAGACCTCCTTGACCATGCCGAGGGTGACGAGGTCCCTGCCGAGGTCGGGATCCATGACCGTGCCCAGTGCCGCGATGATCTGCGATTCGTTTATTGGGGACATGAGAGTGTTGTAGTGGATTGAGGGTTTGTAATAAGAATGGGTCGAATAGGACAAATAGGTCGTATAGGACTTATGGGGCATATGAACTCTATAAGCCCTATGAAGCCCTATACGTCCCATAAGACCTATTCCTGATCAAGCTTGATTTATGAGAAAAAACCTCAGCACCGCCTCCCCGGTTCCCGCTTACTTCCTCACGAACTTCATCGTGACCGGGATGCCCTCGAGCGGGAAGCTCTCGCGGAGGCGCTTCTCGAGGAAGCGGCGGAAGTTGCTTTCGACCAGCTCCGGGTCGTTGCAGAAGAAGGCGAAGACGGGATGGCCCGATTCGATCTGGGTCATGTACTTGATCTTCAGCTCCTTGCCCGACTTGGTGGAGGGGTGGCGCATGGCGAGCGCCTCCTGCAGGAAGCGGTTGAGCGAGCTGGTGCTGAACTTCTGGCGGCGGTTCACGGCTATTTCGGCTGCCGTGTCGATGGCCCGGTAGCAGTTCTTCCTGGTGAGGGCCGAGGTGAAGAGCACCGGGATGTAGCCGAGGTTGCCGAGCTGCTGCTGCAGGATGTCGGTGAAGCGCTTGCTGGTCTTGGAGTCCTTTTCGATGAGGTCCCACTTGTTGACCAGGATGACAACCCCTTTCTTGCGTTCGACCGCCATGTTGATGATCTTCATGTCCTGGCTCTCCAGCCCGAGCTGCGCGTCGAGGAGCACCATGGCCACGTGGCAGCGCTCGATCGCCCGTTCGGTGCGGAGCGAGCTGTAATATTCGATGCCGGGATCGATCTTGGTGCGCTTGCGCAGGCCCGCCGTGTCGATCAGGGTGAACTCCTGCTGGTTGCGCTTGAAGACGCTGTCGATGGCGTCGCGCGTCGTGCCGGGGATGTCCGAGACGATCTGCCGGTCGGTGCCGAGCAGCGAGTTGACCATGCTCGACTTCCCGACGTTGGGGCGTCCGAGCACGGCGAGCTTGATCGTCTGCTCCTCCTCGATCCCTTCGCCTTCGGGGCAGGGCAGGGTTTCGAGCACATCCTCGAGCAGGTCGGCCACGCCGCTGCCGTCCCTGGCGGAGATGAAGTAAGGTTCGGTGAAGCCGCTCCGCACGAGGGTCTGCGCCTCGAGGGCGACCTGCGGGTTGTCGACCTTGTTGACCGCGAAGAAGATCTTCTTCTCCTTGAAGGTGCGTTGCAGGATCTTGGTGATGTCGAGGTCGACGTAGGTGAGCCCCGATCGGGCGTCGACCATGAAGATGATGGCGTCGGCGTCCTGGATGGCGCGCATCGTCTGCTCAAGCATGGCCGTGCTGATCGTGTCGTTCTCCAGCGCGTAGCCGCCGGTGTCCATCAGCAGGAACTGCTTGCCCTGCCACTCGCCAGGGCTGATGTGCCGGTCGCGCGTGACGCCTGGCGTCGGGTCGACGATGGCGCTTTTCTCGCGCAGGATGCGGTTGAAGAGGGTCGATTTGCCGACGTTCGGCCGGCCGACGAGGGCGATCAGGGGTTTCATGTCAAACTGCGTCAACGGCCGTGGCCGGGTTGTCGATCTTTCAAGGGAAGAACAAGGTATAATAGTTTGTAGAATTAATCGAAATAAATTACATTGTTCGACTTATTTTTCGGTATAGTCCAGATAATCCATTGTGAAGCATGAGCAAGACGTTAAGTTTTAAAACATACTCGGCCAAGCCGGCCGAAGTGGAACGGGCATGGTATGTCATCGACGCGGAGAACCAGGTGCTTGGCAGGATGGCCGCACAGATCGCGACCGTTTTGAGGGGCAAGCACAAGCCGCAGTTCACCCCGCACATCGATACCGGTGATTTCGTGGTGGTGACCAACGCTGCAAAGGTCGCCCTGACCGGCAAGAAGCACGACGACAAGACCTACTTCTCGCACTCCCACTATCCGGGCGGCGTCAGGATCGACAGCGTCAAGGACCTCCTCAGGGACAAGCCGGAGCGCGTGATCGAGAAGGCCGTCTGGGGCATGCTTCCGCACAACAACCTCGGCCGCCAGCTCTTCAGGAAACTGAAGGTCTACTCCGGTTCGGAGCACCCGCATACGGCGCAGTGCCCGGTTGAAATGAAAGTCAATTAATAAATAGAACGCATACTGATGAAAGAGGTTATCGATACCGTCGGACGCCGCAAGACCTCGGTTGCCAGGGTTTTCATGGCACCCGGAAAGGGCCGCATCGTGGTCAACAAGCTTCCGGTCGAAGAGTATTTCAAGGATGAGTACAAGCGCAGCCAGGCCCTCAGGCCGCTGGTCGTCGCCGAGAAGCAGAACGATTTCGATATCAAGGTCAATGTCCGTGGCGGCGGTGTCACCGGCCAGTCCGGCGCAGTCTGCCTCGCCATCGCCAGGGCCCTTGTCGAGTACGACGAGAGCATCCGCGCGGCGCTCAGGGGCGATCGCCTGCTCACCAGGGATCCCCGCATGGTCGAGAGGAAGAAGTATGGCCGCAAGAAGGCCCGCAAGTCCTTCCAGTTCTCGAAGCGCTGATTTTTTCTTTTTTTCTGTAGTCAAACAAATCGCATACCCTGCCAGTCCGGGCCACCGGACGAGGTTTTCGGGAAGTGTCCGGCATCCAGGTGCCGGATCCCCGGAGGCGGCGGCAGGGTAGAGGCACAACTAAAACAAAGGAAGACAACCATGTCACACTTCCAGCTTGAAGAGATGCTTCGCGCAGGCGTGCACTTCGGTCACCTCGCCCGCCGCTGGAGCCCGAAAATGAAGCCGTACATCTTCATGGAGAAGAACGGCGTCCACATCATCGACCTCAAGAAGACCCTGGTCCTCGCCGACGAGGCCCTGAAGGCTATCGAAGCCATCGCTTCGACCGGCAGGGAGATCATGTTCGTCGGTACCAAGAAGCAGGCCAAGATCATCATTGCCGAGCAGGCAGAGCGCGCCGGCATGCCTTACGTCTGCGAGCGCTGGCTCGGCGGCATGCTGACCAACTTCTCGACGATCCGCCAGAGCATCCGCCGCATGAACGCGATCGACCGCATGGAGAGCGACGGCACCTTCGACATGATCACCAAGAAGGAGCGCCTCATGCTGATCCGCGAGAAGGACAAGCTCGTCCGCATCCTCGGCGGCATCTCGAACATGAACCGCCTGCCCGCAGCGCTGTTCGTGGTCGACATCAAGAAGGAGCACATCGCCATCAGGGAGGCCCGCTCCCTCGGCATCCCGATCTTCGCCATGGTCGACACCAACTGCGATCCGGACGAGGTCGACTACGTGATCCCGGCCAACGACGACGCCATCCGCTCGATCGACCTCATGGTCAAGGCGGTTGCCGACACCATCATGAGCGGCCGCTCGCTGCAGGTCGAGCAGGAGGTGCTCGCCGAGATGGACGAGCCGGCCGAAGGGGAGTCGGAGAACGCCTGATCCTTCGCGTATCATGCCGCTGCAGGGCCCTTACCGGAGCTGCAGCGGCTTTTTGACTTTACAACCACGACAATCCAGACAGACTATATGAGCCAGATTTCCGCCAAGGACGTCAAGGACCTGAGGGATACCACCGGCGTCGGCATGATGGAGTGCAAGAAGGCCCTCGAGGAGACCGGGGGTGATATGCAGAAAGCGATCGAGTACCTCCGCAAGAAGGGCGCGGCCATGGCCGCCAAGCGCGCTGACCGCGAGGCCAGCGAAGGTGCGATCTGCATCAGGATGACCGCAGACCAGAAGGTTGGCGTGATCCTCGAACTGAACTGCGAGACCGACTTCGTCGCCAGGGGCGAGGTGTTCACCGGTTTCGCCAACGAACTCGCCAACCTCGCCCTCGAGCGCAAGTGCGCCACCAGGGAGGAGCTGCTCGCTGTTAAGCTCGGCGAGGCCTACGGCAACGAGAGCGTGGAAGAGACCCTGAAGTCGATGACCGGCAAGGTCGGCGAGAAGCTCGAGCTGAAGCGCATGGCCCTGCTGACCGCAGAGGACGGCGTGCTCGAGAGCTACATCCACCCCGGTTCGCAGCTCGGCGCCCTTATCTATATGTCGACCGACAAGGCCGAAGCCGCCAAGCCGCTGGCCAAGGACCTCGCCATGCAGGTTGCCGCTTCCGCCCCGATCGTGACCGACCGTTCGCTCGTGCCGGCCGATTTCGTCGAGAAGGAGCGTGAGATCTACCGCCAGCAGGCGCTTGCCCAGGGCAAGGCCGAACAGTTCGTCGGCAAGATCGTCGACGGGCGCCTCGACAAGTACTACCAGGAGGTGGTGCTCACCGAGCAGGTCTTCATCAAGGACCAGAATGCCCGGGTCTCCGATGTCCTGAACGAGTTCAGGAAGAAGAACCAGGCGCAGGCCGAAGTCAAGGCCTTCGTTCGCTACCAGCTGGGAGCGTAACCTGTAAAAAGCCTCGTTGTGACGAGGCTTTTTTTTTGCTTATTAGGAGAGTCGACACACTGAACAAGCACGGGAGTAAAGCTATGTTACGCTACAGGAGGATCCTGCTCAAGATCAGCGGCGAGGCGCTGGCGGGGGAGGATGGTTACGGGATCAACGCATCCGTCCTCGAGGGCTTTGCCGAGGAGATCCGCGAGGCCCACGACCTCGGAGCCGAGATCGCGCTCGTGGTCGGGGGAGGGAACATCTTCAGGGGGCTCTCTGCGGCCGCATCGTCGATGGACCGTGTGCAGGCCGATTACATGGGGATGCTCGCGACCGTGATCAACTCGATGGCCCTGCAGGACGCGCTTGAACGCAAGGGGGTCTACACCAGGCTGCTTACGGCCATCAAGATGGAGCAGATCGCCGAACCCTTCATCCGCCGCCGTGCGGTGCGCCACCTCGAGAAGGGGCGGGTCGTCATCTTTGGCGCAGGCACCGGCAACCCCTACTTCACGACCGACACGGCCGCCTCGCTGCGCGCCATCGAGATCGAAGCGGACGTCATCATCAAGGGGACGAGGGTCAGGGGGGTCTTCGACTCCGATCCCGAAAAGAACCCCGATGCCCGGTTCTTCCCGCGCATCTCCTATTTCGACGTGATCAGGAAGAACCTCAGGGTGATGGACATGACCGCCATCACGCTCTGCCGCGAGAATTCGCTGCCGATCGTGGTCATGGACATGAACGTGAAGGGAAACTTCACCAGCCTGCTCCAGGGCGAAGCCATCGGCACCCTGGTACACGTGGAGGAGGAGTAGTTAGTGGATAATGGATAGTTGACAGTGGATAATGATAGAGAAGGAGAGCTGTTCTCGCCTTTCAATTATCAATTATCCATTGTCCATTATCCATCGTCTCCCTGATTGTCTGCCAGTCGAAGCCGCGGTTGCGGAGGAAGGTTTCGAGCTTTTTCAGCTTTGCTTCGGGCGGGCCCGTGAGGGTCCGCATCTTTTTTTCCGCCGCCGCCCGGCATATTGCCGCCGAGTCGTATCCCGCCAGCATCTCGTCGGCCAGCTCCTCGGAGAGCCCCTTCTGCAGCAGCCTCGCCCTTGCCTTCAGCTTTCCCTCGGGGCGCCGCCTCGACAGGCTCTCGACGAATCCTGCCGCGTAGCTTCGGTCATCCACCAGTCCCAGCTCTTCGAGCCTGGCGACCGCAGCGTCGGCTACGGCGGCCTCATAACCCTTCTTTTTCAGCTTTGCCTGGAGCTCCAGCCGGCCGTGGGCGCGCAACGCCAGCAGCCTGATTCCGGTCCGTACGGCCTCGTCAAGGCTCTTTCCGCTCATGGAGGTGGGTGGTAAGGTGTTGTCAGCTATTTGACGCCGGCGAGCATCGCAGGGGTCATGGCGTGTTTCCGCTCGAAGTTCCTGAGTTCGTGGCGCAGATGGTTCCTGAAGGCGAGGCTGGTGATCAGGTTGATCAGCTTCCTCGGGTTGTGCCAGGCCCGTGCGGCGATCTGGCGCCACGAGTAGACGCTGACGTAGCTCGAGAGCACCTTGTACTGGAAGAGCAGCGGTTCGTAGCGCTCCGATTTGATGACCAGGTGGAGGGCGTTGTACTTCTCCCAGTCCTCGTCGGTGATCAGCCCCTGCTCCTTGTAGTCGTGGTACATCCTGGTGCCCGGGTAGGGGGTGATGATCTGGAAGATTGGCATGAAGATGTGGTTCTTCTCCACGAACTCCACCAGCTCGTCGATATCCTCGAAGGTGTCGATGGCCGGGTTGAAGAGGAAGTTGCCCTGGATGTTCAGGCCCGCCTTGCGGCAATCGTCGATGATCCTGGCATACTTCTCGGCCGAGTTGACGTGCCCCTTGTTGTAGGCTTCCAGGGTGCTCTGCTTGATCGACTCGAGGCCTGCCAGCACGAAGTTGCAGCCGGCGTCGACCAGCTTCTGCACGGTCTGCCGGTCCTCGAGGAAGTTGATGCTGAGGAAGACGCTGAAGGTGATGTCGCACTCCTTGAGGAGGTCGAGGGACTCCCAGAGCCTCTTCTTGTTGATGCCGAGGTTCTCGTCGGTGAGCATGAACCAGGGCTTCGAGTTCCTGCCGTTCGACTTGAAGAAGTGCTTCTTGGCGGCCTCTACCTGCGCCTTGAGCGATTCGGGGTCCTGGGAGCGGTACTTCTTCCCCGTGAAGTTCGGGGTGACGCAGAAGGAGCAGCTGAAGGGACAGCCCCTGGTGACGTAGATCGGGATCGACTTGGTGCCGTCCACCTTTTCGCGCTTCGACGCCTGGGCGATCCGGGCGTAGTCGATCGGCACGATGCTGTTGACCGGAGGGAACTCTTTCGCGTCGTAGCGCGCCTGCAGCCTGCCGTTGGCCACGTCGTCGAGCAGGGTGGCCCAGAGGTTGTCCGCTTCGCCGACGACGATGGAGTCGGCGTGCTGCTGCGCCTCGTCCGGGTTGAAGGAGATATGGAGCCCGCCCATGACGACCCTCTTCCCGCGCCTCCTGAACTCGTCCGCGATCTCGTAGGCCCTGGTCGCCTCGAGGGTCCTCGAGGTAATGCCGACCAGGTCGTACTCCCCGTCGTAGTCGATCTCGTCGTGGAAGTGCTCGTCGACCATCTCCAGATGGTGCTGCTTCGGGGTGATGCTTGCCAGCACGCCGAGCGCCATGTGGAACAGCGGCTTCTGGTTGCGGTCGTCGTCCATCTTGCCCTGGGGCGAGACCAGAAGGATCCTGAGTGGTTTGGTCGATTCTGGATCAGAGACTTGCATCGGGCCTGATAACCGGGTTGTTGCTGAGTCAAGAAAGCTCAAGTCGAGTAGATTCGAAGGGTTCCAGTGGGCTTTGAACTGACGACGAACCTGTCGAATGTCAAACGTACAAAACATGTGCGTCTTGCCAAAACATTCATATTGCAACTGGAGTGCCAATGGCTTCACGACAGCTTCAGCCGGCTCCTATTTTTCCGCTCCGGCGGGTTTTCCGGGGCATGCGGATTTTACTATATTCCCTGCTTCATACAGCCGGTAAGGCACTATATCTTTCATACAAGCAAGGCCATGCCCCGTTATACACCCGAACAGCTCGCCAAACGAAATGCCTCGGTCTGGACGGAACTCCAGATCATCCTTGCCCCCATCCAGTTCCTCATCTTCCTTACCGGCGTCGTACTCAACACCCTCTACGCCAACAATATCGTCCAGATCGACTTTTTCTGGATCAGCATCGCGATCCTGTTCAAGACGCTCTTCTTCGCGATCCTCTTCATCACCGGCATGTTCTTCGAAAAGGAGATCTTCGACAAGTGGGTCTACTCGCCGGAGTTCCTGTGGGAGGATGTGGGCAGCACGGTGGCGGCCTTCTTCCACCTGCTCTACTTTGTCATGGCCTGGATGGGCTATTCGGAAAAGGTGCTGGTCACCGAGGCGTACATCGCCTACATGACCTATGTCATCAACGCCCTCCAGTACCTGATCCGCATCATCCTGGAGAAGAGCAACGAAAAGAAGCTGCGTGTCCAGGGGCATATCTGAGCCAGGCACCCTGCGAATCCGGCACAATCCGACACCCTATACCATGAACCACAGCTTCACGAAACTCTGGAACCTCACCTTCGCCTTCGCCGGGCCTGCCTGGGCGCTACTGGCCTGGATGATCTGGTCCTCCGGGCAGCTCCGGACGCCCCAGCACCAGACGCTGTTCCTCGGGATCGTCATTCCCGGTTTCATCCTGATCTACCTTTCGGGATTCATGATCAGGAACCGCCACGCGAAAAAGATGCAGGGCGGCGCCTCCTGAGGCGGCTCCGGCACTAACAGGCAAGCATTCACAAGAGCTCCCAACTTCGACATGCAGAATCTCTGGAACGACTCCGAATTGCACTCGACGGCCGCCGGCCGGATCGATGCCGCCGACACTCCGGCTGAACTCGTCGACCTGGTCTACGCCTCCCGGATCCTCGGCCGGGACGACCGGCTGGTCATGCACGGTGGAGGGAACACCTCGGTCAAGAGCGTGCTCACCGACTTCATCGGCAACCAGTCCAACGTCATCTTCATCAAGGCCAGCGGCGTCAACCTCGCCTCGGTCGACGTGCACGACTTCACGCCGGTCCGGATCGAACCGCTCCAGAGGCTCCAGCGCATGTACGCCTCCGGCGAGCGCCACAGCGAGGATGATATCAAGCGCTTTTCGACAGGGGAGTTCAAGAACTTCCTCTACCTGAACCTCTTCACCCTGACCGACCAGATGGTGCACCGGTCGCTGAGCCCCTCGATCGAGACGCTCCTGCACGCCTTCCTGCCCCATCGCTACATCTTCCATACCCACTCCCTCGCGCTGCTGACCCTCAGCAACCAGGCCGACGGCGACCGCCTGTGCCGCGAGGCCCTCGGGAAGGGGTACGGCACGGTGCCCTATATCCAGCCGGGTCTCGGCCTGGCGCGCCTTGCCCTGAACGCCTACGACGCCGACCCCTCCATCGAAGGGATGGTGCTGCACAACCACGGGCTCGTGACCTTCGGCGACACGGCCCGCGAGGCTTACGACCGGATGATCGACGGCGTCACCCGCATCGAGGGGCGCATCGCCTCCGCCGGACGCAAGAGCTTCCCTTCGGTCCAGCTCCCGCCGGTACTCGCGGGCATCGAGGAGGTCGCCCCGATCGTCAGGGGCGCCTGTTCGTTCGAGAAGACCCCCGGCGAGAAGGACTACGAGGGGTTCGTGCTCGAGTTCAGGTCTTCGAAGGAGCTCGACGGGTTCGTCAACGCCGATGCGCTCGAATCGATCGTCGCGAAGGGCGTCATGACCCCCGACTTCATCATCCGCACCAAGAACCAGCCGCTGGTGCTGCCCGCTCCCGATGCGGCCGATCTCGACGGCTTCAAGGCAGCCGTCCGCGAGCGCGTGGCGACTTACGTCGACGGCTACCGTGCCTATTTCGAGCGCAACCGCGCCGCGGCCGGCATGGAGGTCGGCATGATCGATCCGATGCCGAGGGTCGTGCTGGTCCGCGGTATCGGCCTGTTCGGACTCGGCCGGAGCGTGGCTGACGCCAAGCTCACGGCGGACATCGCCGAACAGTCGGCCCTGGCGATGCTCGATGCGGAATCGGTCGGCAGCTTCCGCTCCATCTCCGAACGCGACGCTTTCGAGATCGAGTACTGGCACATGGAGCAGGCCAAGGTGAAAAAAAGCCGCAACGGCGGCGAGTTCGCAGGCAAGGTGGCGCTCGTCACCGGCGGCGCCGGCGCGATCGGCCTCGCCACGGCCAAGGCGTTCCGCAGCAAGGGTGCGGAGGTGGCGATCATGGACCTCGACCCGGCGGCCCTCGAGCGGGCGGCGGGGGAGCTCGGCCCCGGCACGCTGACGATCCCTTGCGACGTGACCGACCGCGACGCCGTGCGCCGTGCCTTCGATGCCATCGTCCACACCTTCGGCGGCATCGACATCGTCGTCTCGAATGTCGGCGTCGCCCTGCAGGGCAGGATCGGCGACGTGTCCGACGAGCTGCTCAGGAAGAGCTTCGAACTCAACTTCTTCTCGCACCAGGCGATCGCCCAGAACGCCGTACGCATCATGCGCCTGCAGGGCACCGGCGGCGTCCTGCTGTTCAACGTCTCGAAGCAGGCGGTGAACCCCGGCCCCGACTTCGGCCCCTACGGCCTGCCCAAGGCGGCGACCCTCTTCCTGCTCAGGCAGTACGCCCTGGACCACGGAAGGGACGGCATCCGCGCCAACGGGGTGAACGCCGACCGGATCCGCAGCGGCCTCCTCACGCCCGAGATGATCAAGGCCCGTTCGATGGCACGCGGACTGAGCGAACGGGAGTATATGGCGGGCAACCTGCTCGGACTGGAGGTGACGGCCGAGGATGTGGCCGACGCCTTCGTGCACCTTGCCCTCGAAACGAAGACGACTGGGTCGGTGACCACGGTCGACGGCGGCAACATCGCAGCCGCGCTGCGCTGACCGCACCAGGAATATCGCAACCAACACAACTTAACCAGGAGGCCCCGACGATGGCGGAATACGACAAGGACAAACAGGCGAAGGAGTACTATACCGATATCCCGGTGAACAACTACGGCTTCTACCTCAAAGGCGCCCACTCCTACGACTGGGGCATGAAGAACCGCCTCGCGCGCATCTTCAGGCCGGAGAGCGGCAGGACGGTCATGTTCGCCATCGACCACGGCTACTTCCAGGGCCCGACCACCGGCCTCGAGCGCCCCGACGTGAACATCGTGCCGCTCATGCCGCACGCCGACGCCATCATGCTTACCCGCGGCATCCTGCGCACGACCGTGCCCCCGACCCTCAACAAGGCGGTCGTCATGCGGTGCAGCGGCGGCCCGAGCATCCTGAAGGAGCTCTCCGACGAGGAGCTGGCGGTCGACATCGAGGACGCCGTCCGCATGAACGTCGCCTGCATCACCCTGCAGGTCTTCATCGGCGGCGAGTACGAGACCCGCTCGATCAAGAACATGACCAGGCTGATCGACATGGGCCTGCGCTACGGCATCCCGACCATGGCCGTGACCGCGGTCGGCAAGGACATGGTGCGCGACGCCAAGTACTTCCGCCTTGCCACCCGCATCTGCGCGGAGCTGGGCGCACAGCTCGTGAAGACCTACTATGTCGAGGAGGATTTCGAGACCGTCGTGGCCTCCTGCCCGGTGCCGATCGTGATGGCCGGCGGCAAGAAGCTCCCCGAGCTCGACGCGCTGACCATGTCCTGGAAGGCTGTCCAGGAGGGCGCCGCGGGTGTCGACATGGGTCGCAACATCTTCCAGAGCGACGCTCCGCTCGCCATGATGAAGGCGGTCAACAGGATCGTGCACGAGAACGCCACGCCGGCCGAGGCGTTCGAGTACTTCAACTCGATCAGGGCCGAGGGGTAATGGATAATGGAAAGAAGGACGATTATCCATTATCGCTTGCCTGATGTTGACTGTTCGTGGGGGGCGGGAGGTACCGCCCCCCTATTTTACAAAAAACTGCAGAGGTTGATCTTTTATTATGAATTCTGAAGACATCAGAGGGTTCTTTGCCGACAGGGCCGAGCTCGACATGGAGCAGTACCTGGTTCTCGACTACTATCTCGAATGCGTCGGCGACATCGAGACGGCGCTTGCCCACTTCTGCAGCGAACAGTCCACCGCCCAGTGGAAACGGGTCGACAGGGACGAGGATTTCCGGCCCATCCATGCGGCCAAGGTGATCGGCCTGGAGGTGACGGCCGAACTGGAGCAGATCAGCTATCCGGTCAAGCACTCGGAGAGCGGGAAGATCCACGCCTGCCGCGTGACCATCGCCCACCCGCACTGCAATTTCGGCCCGAAGCTCCCCAACCTCCTGACCGCCGTCTGCGGGGAGGGGACCTTCTTCACTCCCGGTGTCCCGGTGGTGAAGCTCATGGATATCGAGTTTCCGGACTCCTACCTTGCGGACTGCGAAGGGCCGAAGTTCGGCATCGACGGGTTGCGCAAGATCCTGAAGGCCTATGACCGCCCGATCTTTTTCGGCGTCGTCAAGCCGAACATCGGCCTGAGCCCCGAAGAGTTCGCCGAGATCGCCCACCAGAGCTGGCTTGGAGGCCTCGACATCGCCAAGGACGACGAGATGCTGGCCGACGTTACCTGGTCGGCCATGGCCGACCGCGCGGCACACCTCGGGGAGGCGCGCCGCCATGCGGAGGCGGAGACGGGCGAACCGAAGATCTACCTGGCCAACATCACTGACGAGGTGGACAGCCTGATCGAGAAGCACGACGTCGCCGTGCGCAACGGCGCCAATGCCCTCCTGATCAATGCCCTGCCGGTGGGCCTCAGCGCCGTCCGCATGCTGAGCAACTACACGCAGGTGCCGCTGATCGGCCATTTCCCCTTCATTGCCGCCTTCAGCCGCATGGAGAAGTACGGGATCCACTCGAGGGTGATGACCAAGCTGCAGCGGCTTGCCGGCCTCGACGCGGTCATCATGCCCGGATTCGGCGGCCGGATGATGACTCCCGAAGAGGAGGTGCTGGAGAACATCGAGGAGTGCGTCAAGCCGATGGGCCATATCAAGCCCTGCCTGCCCGTGCCGGGCGGCAGCGACTCGGCCCTGACGCTCGAGACGGTCTACCGGAAGGTCGGCAGCTCCGACTTCGGCTTCGTGCCGGGGCGCGGGGTGTTCGGCCACCCCATGGGCCCCAAGGCCGGTGCCCGGAGCATCCGCCAGGCGTGGGAGGCGATCGAGGGCGGCATCCCGATCGAGGCCTATGCGGAGGGTCGCCCCGAGCTCCAGGCCATGGTGGACCAGATGGCCGGCGCAAAGCGCTGAGCCCGCCCTGACCCCTCCATCCAGTCGCCAGCAAAAATGGGCAAGCTCGAAGGAAAAGTCGCCGTCATCACGGGTTCGACCCGCGGTATAGGGATCGCCATCGCCCGTGAATTCGTCAGGGAGGGGGCGAGGGTGGTCATCACCTCCAGCCGGAGGGAAAACGTCGAGGCGGCCGTCCGGGGCTTTCCCGAAGGTTCGGTGTTCGGACACCCCTGCGACGCCTCCTCCTGCGAGGAGCTGGAGGGGCTGGTGAACGCTTCGGTCGCCAGGTTCGGCGCCATCGACTGCTTCGTCAACAACGCCGGCATCTCCGACCCCTTCGAGAACGTCGGCGACAGCAGCCCGGAGGCCTGGGGCCGGGTCATCGACACCAACCTCAAGGGGACCTATTACGGCAGCCGTGCCGCGGTACGCTACTTCCTCGCATCCGGGCGCAAAGGCAAGATCATCAACCTCGCCGGCTCGGGTACCGACCCCAAATCGAACACCCCCTACATCTCGGCCTACGGCTCCACCAAGGCGGCGATCGCCCGCTTCACCTACGCCATGGCCGAAGAGTACCGCAAAACGGACATCTCGGTGATGCTCCTGCATCCCGGGCTCGTCAGGACCAGCATCGTCACGCCGGCCGACCCCACGCCCGAGTTCATGCGCCAGCTCGGTACCTTCAACACCATCCAGGACATCTTCGCCCAGTCGCCGGAGCGGGCGGCACGGTACGCCGTGAAGATGGCTTCGGCGTGGAGCGACGGGAAGACCGGGCTCTACCTCTCCGCGCTCTCCGGCAAACGGAAGAAGCTCATGCTTTTGAGCTATCCTTTTCGTAAAATGTTCGACAGGATCGACAGAAGAACCTACTGAAACGGGCGGGAACCATGAGGCTTATCGACTGGAAAACGGGAAGGACGCTGCTGCTGGCGCTGCTCTGCATGGTTTCGGCAACGCTCCAGGGGTGCTACAGCTTTTCCGGGGCATCCCTCCCTCCGCACCTGAACCGGGTTGCCGTGCCGCTGTTCGACGACTCCTCCCAGGCGGGAATCGCGCAGTTTCGTGAGACCATCACCCGCAAGGTCACCGACAAGATCGAGTCGCAGAGCAGCCTGTCGATCGAGTCCGACCCCTCGCGCGCCGATGCGCTCCTGACCGGTGTCATCATCTCCTACTCGGACGAACCGAGCCAGCTCGGCAGTGGAACGGAGCGAGCCGTCACCAACCGGATCACCATCGTGGTCAAGGCCGATTTCGACGACCGGGTCAAGAATACCAGGATTTTTTCCCAGTCGTTCGTGGGCTTTTCCGACTATACGGTAGGCAGCTACAGCGCCCAGCAGGCGGCCATCGCCAATGCGATGGAGCAGGCGGCCGATGCGCTCTTCAACAGGATGGTTTCGAACTGGTAGGGCGGGGGAAGCGTCGTGACGCGCGACACGCGACGCGACGGGGTGCGGTGTTGCTGATTACGGGACTTATGGGACGTACAGGACCTATGGGGCTTATGGGTTGAAATCGGGGATCACCCCATGGTATTTTCTTCGTCACGTGTCACGCGGTCTTCTTCTTCTCCTCGATATAGCTCCGGAGCCAGGCGATCGCCAGGTCCTTGCCGGCGTGCAGCACTTCGGCCCCGACAGCGCCGAGGGCGACCTTCAGGGCTGACGGCTCGCGATCTACGGCTGGTACGGTACCGCTTGCGGCAACGGCACCTCGGGAGGGGGAGACGATCGACCTGGCGGCCCTGCCGATGATGAGCCCGGTGAGCAGGGCTGCCCCGGCTGCCTTGAACGGATGCCTCCTGACCAGCTCTTCGGGGGCCAGCTCATCCTGGAGCTCCTCCTTCAGGTGCATCGCCCTCGACTTTATCTGCTCCCCCTTCTCGGTGATGGTCTGTTCGAGCTCGTCGATCCGCGACTGGATGCTTTTCAGGTGTTCATTTGCGGTAGTCATTGGCGGAAAGGAGGATTTTGTGGATGAAGTTCTTCAGCAGCTCCGGCCTGAACCTGGTCAGCACGGTGAAGATCCCGAGGAAGAAGAGGCTGATCGCAAGGTAGCCGATGAAGGGGTGCCCGACCAGCTCTCCGACAAGGAGCGCCAGCGAGGTGATGAAGTAGGCCGTTCCTATCATGAAGATGACCAGCAGGATCAGCAGTGCGCCGAGGAGCGCGACCTTCTCCGTGAGGTCGATCTTGACCAGCTCGAGCTTGGCCTCGATGATCGCCATCAGGTCTTCGTAGGTCGACGAAACGGTCTTGTCGATCAGGCCTGGAATCCCTTTCCTGGCCCCTTTGGCCGAAGCACTCTCCTGTTCCATGTTCGTCATGCGCTTGTTGCCTTAACGGCTCCGCTTGAGGATGAAGCCGAACAGCACGCCCGCCCCGAGGGCGTACCCGAGCGACGGCAGGGGGTTCTTCCTGATGTAGTCGCTGACGGCCTTCTTCCCTTCGAGCAGTTTGTCGTAGGCTTCGCTCTCCTTGAACTCCCTGAGCGTGGAGGTGACCATGCCGGCGAACTCCCTGATCTGCTCCGGCAGTTCCGGCTGCGTCGACGGCTTGGCTGCGGGCGCCTCCTGTTCCATGATGGTGACCGGTATCTCGTGCTCCATATCCGTGATGAGGTAAGGTTGAACGGGACAGTTACTCCTTAAATATAGAAAAAATAAAGGATGGCGATGCAAGGAGGAATGAGGGGGGCGCTTGACGATGAGTATTCCATGGAGTGATCTTCGATTTCAACCCATAGGTCCCATAAGTCCTATAGGTCCTATAGGACCCATAAGTAAAACTCCGTAACCGGCATGACGTTTCAGATCGGCACGCTTTTCCATGACCAGTCACGCGTCACCGTCAATACAGCATCCGCCCGCCGTCGACGTTGATCACCTGGCCGGTGATGTACTCGCTCTCCATCAGGAACTTCACCGCGCCGACGATATCCATCGGGTCGCCCAGGCGCTGCAGCGGGATCTTCTCGAGCAGACCGGGCTCCGGCTCCTCCTCGCGCCCGGGGTAGGCCGATATGGTGCCGGGCGCGATCGAGTTCACCAGGATCCTCGGTGCCGTATCCTTGGCGAAGATGCGCGTCAGGTGCTGGATGCCGG
This sequence comes from Chlorobi bacterium Chlorobi_1, assembly GCA_900299075.1. Taxonomy (GTDB): domain Bacteria; phylum Bacteroidota; class Chlorobiia; order Chlorobiales; family Chlorobiaceae; genus Chlorobaculum. The sequence continues at coordinate 56,743 of OMIK01000065.1, read as the reverse complement.
ATTTCGAGACGGTGTAGGGGGCGAAGTTGCGCCAGACGAGCCCGGCCGAAACGTCGCTCATGGTGATCATCCTCGACAGGAAGGGCTGGCGGAGCATGATCTTCGCCGCCTCCTGCATCGTGAAGAAGGTCCCCTTGAGGTTCGTGTCCACGAGGCTGTGCCACTGCTCCTCGGTCACCTCCAGCAGGTCGGTCCGGTAGAAGTTGGATGCACTGGCGATCAGGAGGTCGAGGCGCCCGAAATGGTGCCCGAAGGTGCGGAACGCCTCTGCGATCTCTCCCGCCTTCGAAACGTCGCATCGCGCCATCTGCGATTCGGGGCTTACCCAGCGGAGCTGTTCGAGGGTCTCGCCCGCCTGCTCCTCGGAGGAGTTCCAGGTGAAGAAGATGGAGTAGCCCTGCCCGGCGATCGCCAGCGCGACCTCCCTGCCGAGCTTGCCGGATGCCCCGGTCATGAAGCACACCTTTTTTCCGGGAAAGCTCATGGTTCAGGAGTGTCAGGGTTGGTTAATGCCGGTAGCGCATCACTGGCGTGACGATTGTCGTAACAGCGCCATCATATCGGCGCCAGGCGAACCGAAGAACCGTTCTTGCACCTCATCCACCAGCAGGAGCCCCCAGGCTTTTGTGCCGTCGGCACTGAAGATGACATGGAACGAGTTGTCTCCACAGTCATGCGGCTTGCATACAAAACCTTTCTGGTACGCCACTCCGTTCATGGTCGCCTGCTCCATAGGCGTCGAAGGCCCTTCGACCCGGACAAGCCATTGCGGTACCCCCCGTTCATTCCGGAACATCGCCAGCCAGGCTTTCCTGTATGCAGGCCTCTTGATGATATCAAACAGGTATGGCGCGTCATCGGCAGCAAACAACTCTTCCTGCTGCCGGATCATGCCCGTGCCAGCAAAAAGCATCACTCCTGCCAATACGATCGATTTGAGTCTCATGGTATGCCCCTTCGTTTTGCGGTATGCACGATTGATCTGCCTGGAGGTCTCCATCTCTACAAGATCAGCTCTTTTTTGCAAAAAACCGTTTTGCGAACCGGAAATTCATCCGTTGTCCAGGAGGAGATGGCCTACTCCGTGCCGATGATGACGCTGGAAGCCTTGAAGATGGCGCAGGCGGTGCCGCCGACGGCAAGGCCCATCCGGGTGGAGCTGCCGTGGGTGATGACGGCAGAGAGGGTGTTGCCGCCGCCGATCTCGAGGTCCACTTCGGTGCTGACCGGGCCCTCGATGACGCGGCTGATCTTGCCGGGAAGGATGTTGCGGGCGCTGAGCTTCGCGTCGAGCAGGCCGGTCCCGAGGATGACCGAGTTTGCCTTGACGATCGCACTTGCCGTCATGCCCGTCTGCAGTCCGAGCCGCTCGACGGAGCCGATGGTGACGGTCGAGACGATCGATGTGCCGTTGCCGAGGTCGATGGCGACTTCGGCGTTGACCGCGCCTTTCGTGATCGACGAGACAGTGCCTCTGAAGATGTTCCTTGCACTGATGTTCATGGCGTTACTCCTGTTTGGTTTGGATGTCCGATTGCCTCATGATGGTCTATGTAGGAAAAAGAATGCTGCTGCCGAAGTGTTCCTACAGGAACGTATGAAGCGGCGGAGCTTTTGCTGTATACCGCCGTCAGGATTAAGGCGGTGACACACGCGCTTTCGTCACCCGAGTCTGCGGAAGGCAGAGGCCTTGATGGCGGCGAACATGGTCGATCCAGGGGTGACCCCGAGCTCGACGGCGGCGGAGTGGACGATTTCTGCCACGAGCGTGCTGCCGCCCGAATCGAGCACAACCCCTTTCCGCCCATCGGAGTCGAACATCTCGGTAACCGTGCACTCGAGCAGGTTCCTGGCGCTGCTCGCCTCAGGGTTCTGCTTGAAGAGGATGATATCCCGTGAGGAGAGCTCGAACAGTGATGTGCTGTCCGGTTTTCCGTCAGAAATGATGAGGGTTCCCTGGCCCCATGGATAGTGAAACAGCCCATCCCTGAATTTTGCCCGGTCCAGCCGAAGCAGGTTGAGATAGCCCCGTGGGTTGCTGGCCATGCCGGCACGCGCGAGGTCGTCGGGTGTAGAAATGACGGTGACATTGCCTCCGTTCACGACCATCACCCGGTCGGCCATCAGCTGCATCTCGGCCAGCGAGTGCGAAATGAAGAGGTAGGGTATCCCGAACTTTTCGCTGACGCTCCGCAGGTAGGGGATGATCTGGAACCGGAGCGAGTCGTCCAGCGCCGAGAGCGGTTCGTCCATGAGCAGCAGGCGGGGGTTGGCCAGCACGGCCCGTCCCAGGGCGACCCGCTGCTTCTCCCCTCCGGAGAGGTTACCGACGCCCCGGTCCAGCAGATGCTGCAGGTTGAGGACCTCGATGATCGATTCAGGGCTGATCTTCCGGTGCTCGGGTCGGCAGCGACGGTAGCCGTAGAGCAGGTTCGCCTTGACGCCGAGGTGCGGGAAGAGGCTTGCGTGCTGGAACACGATGGAGATGCGGCGCTGTTCCGGGGCGATGTTGATCTGCCTCCTGCTGCTGAAGAGGCAGGAATCGTCAAGGTAGATCTCGCCCGAGTCGGGAATCGTCAGGCCCGCGATCATATGGACAAGGCTCGTCTTGCCACTACCTGAGGCGCCGAAGATGCCAATGCGCTCCCCGGTTACCTCGGCGTTCATCCGCATCGGGAAAGAACCGAGCCTCTTTTCGATGTCGATGTTCAGCTTCATGCGCGCCTCCTGTTCTCCAGATTTTTCCCGATCACCTCGTGCAGCAGCAGGATAGCTGCCGACAGGAAGATCGAAACTGCGCAAAGGGAGAGGGCCATCGTGGTCCCTGTCGGCGAACTGGCGTAGTCGTAGATGGCCAGCGGTATGGTCTGGGTGAGGCCGGGGATGTTGCCCGCGACGATGATGGTGGCGCCGAACTCCCCGAGGCTCCGGGCGAACATGAGCGCGGATCCGGCGAGCATTCCCCTGAAGGAGAGTGGCAGCACCACCGTGGCGAGGGTGTCGTACCACGGGGCGCCAAGGCTTCGGGAGGCCTGCAGGAACTGCTGGTCGATCGATTCCATGCCGAGCCGGATCGAACGGACCAGCAACGGGAATCCGACGGTCGCCGAGGCGACGACCGCAGCCTTCCAGGTGAAGATGAACTCGATCCCTGCAGACTTGAGCAGGCCGCCGCCCCAGCCGTTCCGCCCGAAGAAGAGCAGCAGCAGGTAGCCGATGACCACCGGCGGAAGGGTGAGCGGAAGATTCACGAATACTTCGAGCAGCACCTTGCCCCGGAAGCTCCTGAACACCATGAGCCACGCCGTCGCGAACCCGAACGGAAGCGAGATGGCGGTCGCCGTTATGGCGATCTTCATGGAGAGGCCTATGGCCGTGATGTCCTGGGGCGACAGGTTCATACTGTGCGACAGTTATGGGTCACTTCAGTTCGAAGCCGTACTTCTTCAGGACCGACCGGGCTTCTGCGCCCTGCAGCCAGTCGATGAAAGCCCTTGCCTCGGCGTTTTTGGCTCCTGTCGTGGTCAGCGCCATCGGGTAGACAACCCTCGAATAAAGTTTTGCCGGGACAATGAACAGGATCTTAGCCTTTTTTGCCTGCAGGGCATCGGTGCGGTAGACGAAAGCGCCGTCGACCTCGCCCATCTCGGCATAGGTCAGGCACTCCCTCACATCCTTCGCCATCACCAGTTTCGTGGCGAGCTGCTGGTCGACACCGGCGTTTTTCATGGCTTCGGTGGCGTATTCACCTGCAGGCACGCTCTTCGGGCTACCGATGGCGATTTTAGCGAGCCCCGCAAGGTCTTTCATCCCGCCTACCTTTTTGCTGGTTCCGCCGGCAAAGACGAGCACGTTATAGGCAAAGTCCTTCTGGCTGGACGGGTCGACCAGGTTCTTCGCTTTAAGGTGCTCCATCCATTCGGTGCTTGCCGAAATGAAAATGTCAGCAGGGGCGCCGTTCTCGATCTGCCCGGCAAGGGCCCCCGATGCTCCGTAGTTCTTCACGAAGGTGCAGCCGGGATGTTTCGCCGCATACTTGTCCGCCATTTCGTTGATGCTCTCCTTGAGGCTTGCCGCCGCCGAGATTTTGAGTTGTCCGGCCATGGCTGGCGCCGATCCCGTCATAAGGGCCATCAGGGCGACGACGAATCGCCTCAGGGTGTTTTTTGCGGTTTTCATGGATTTCAGGGTTTTGGTTTAGTGTCGATAACGGCGGAGATATTCGCCGGCTTGCCGAAATAGAGCGATGAGAGCACGATGATGTCGATGCCGGTCGCGGCATATTCGGCGGCGTTTTCGGCGTTGATCCCGCCAGCCGCCGAGATCCTGACCCCCGGACAGTTGCGGCGGATATCTGCGACAAGGCTTGAAAGCTCATGAACCGGCATCTTGTCGACCTGCACCACATCGGCGCCGGCTTTCGCGATACTGAGCGCTTCTGGCGGAGTGTCCGCTTCGACGACTATCTTTTGTTCCGGGGCGCGTTTCCTCAAAGCGGGAAGCATGTCGAGGAAGCGGTCGAGCCCTCCGAGGAAAGCCGTGTGCTGGCTGAAAACGAGGATCGATTCGGAAAGGCCGAGGCGGTGAGGAAGCGCCCCTCCTGCGGTGATGGCTTTCATGGCGACTTTCCTCGTGCCGGGGAATGATTTACGTGTGGCGACGATGACGATGTCAGGGTTGGTCGAACGGGCCCGCCCAACGATCGCTTGGGTGCGAGTCGCGATGCCCGATGCATATTCGAGCAGGTTCAGTGCCACCTTCCAGCCTTCGTGCAGGGCCGCGGCGTTGCCTTCGGCCTGCAGGATGACGGTGCCGGGTTCGACAGCTGTGCCTGAGGCGATCGACAGCGCGACCCTGGCTCCACAGGTTTCGAGTATCCGGCCTGCTTCCTCGGTGCAGCAGACTACGGTCCGGTCACGCGTCGTGAAGGTGATGGTGCCCGCTTCACAGCCGATGCCGAGCAGCATGGTCGTAAGGTCGCCGTAAGGCACATCCTCATCGATGAACCGTGCCAGTTCTGTGTCGCTGATCCTGTGGTGCATGTTCGTTATATCCCTGTTTCTATATCGAGAGTTGTTCGGTCAACCGGTGGTTGCCAGGCAATTCCGGGTTCTTGGCGGTTGTTTTGCATGCGGTAATCTAAAAATATAAGGATAAGTGATGTATTAACCTAAAAAAGTTTTATCAATACGCGTTATTTGTGTTGATATTTGTGCTAAATGCTAGGGTCGCTTTTTGAGACTTCATGCGATATGTAATATAAGAAATAACGCGTACCGGCGCTGGCATACTTATTGGTTGGCTGCCGATCAGCGCGCAGGGATTGCTTTTTATGCTCATTCATCGTATATTTGCGATGAACAATATTCGAGGCGCATGCAGAGAACCCTGACTTCACCTGATTACACCCTTGACGAAGAGTCGATAGCTTCGATTTCGAGGGCTCTTGCCCATCCGGTGCGGGTCAGGATCCTGAGGCTGCTCGCCGGCGAGACCTGCTGTTTCACCGGAGAACTGACCGGCCATATCTCCATGGCGCAGTCCACCATCTCACAGCACCTCAAGGTTCTCCTCGATGCAGGACTGATTCAGGGCCAGATCGACCCGCCCAAGGTCAAATACTGTATCAACCGCGAGCGGTGGGGCCTGGCGGAGGAGCTGTTCGCAGGTTTTTTCGGGAGTGGTTTCGGACCTGGTTGCGATTGCGAGTGAGATTCATCGCTATTTTTATCAATCGTTTATTTGCGATAAACAACAAAACAGACAAGCACATGAAACAGGTAAAGGTTCTGGGCAGCGGTTGCGCCAAATGCAACCAGCTTGCCGATGCCGTGAAAGCGGTGATCGTTGCCGAAGGCATCGAAGCCTCGGTCGAAAAGGTCGAGGATATCCAGCAGATCGTCGGCTACGGCGTCATGTCCACCCCGGGCCTGGTGGTCGACGGCAAGGTCGTCTGCTCCGGCAGGGTCCCCTCCGCGGCAGAGATCAGGGAGCTGCTGACGGCAAGGCATGGCGGCTGCTGCTGCGGCGACCACGCCAAGGGAACCGGTCGCCAGAACGGCACCTGCTGCTGATCGTCAGGAAGCAACAGGATGGAGGACCTGATAGCCCGCCATCCTGTCATTCTTTATCGCTATCGATACCGGTCAGGATAGGGATTTCGATTCAACATTTGCTGGAGAAGGGAAGAGAGGGGTAGGATCATGCTGTCGAGAAGCACTTCGTGGTTTGCGGGAATAGCCGTCGCGCTGGCGGCATGGGGGTTTGCCTACATACATCTCGATGCGGCCGCCGATGCTGTGGCCGGCCTGTTGGGACCGGCACGCCATGGCGCCTTCGGGGAAGCCTTACGGTTCTTCGTCTTCGAGGTGCCCAAGGTGCTCCTGCTGCTCCTGCTGGTGGTTTTCGCGATGGGGGTGGTCCATACCTTCGTCGCCCCTGAGAGGACCCGTGCGCTGCTCTCCGGCCGTCGGGCCGGTGTCGGCAACGTGATGGCCGCCTTGCTCGGCGTGGTTACCCCCTTCTGCTCCTGCTCCGCCGTGCCACTGTTCATCGGTTTCCTCCAGGCCGGCGTGCCCCTCGGGGTGACCTTCTCCTTCCTGGTCTCTGCGCCCATGGTCAACGAGGTGGCGCTTGCCCTCCTGTTCGGCATGCTCGGCTGGAAGATCGCCCTGCTCTACCTCGCCATGGGATTGCTGATCGCCGTGCTCTCCGGTGCGGTGATCGGCAGGCTGCACCTCGAGCACCATCTCGAGGATTGGGTACGGCAACTCCAGAACAGCGCCGGCGGATGCGGGTACGAGATGCCGGCCATCTCCTGGCCCGACCGGTTCGGCGAGGGGGTGAAGCATGTCAGGGAGATCGTGGGCCGGGTCTGGATCTACATCGTGCTCGGTGTCGGCGCGGGTGCTGCCGTGCATGGCTACGTCCCTGAAAACCTCATGGCCTCCATCATGGGCAAAAGCGAATGGTGGGCCGTGCCTGCCGCCGTCATCATCGGCGTTCCGATGTATTCGAACGCTGCCGGGATCCTGCCGGTCGTCGAGGTGCTCCTGGGCAAGGGGGCGGCGTTGGGGACGGTGATGGCTTTCATGATGAGCGTGATCGCGCTGTCCGCTCCCGAGATGATCATCCTCCGCAAGGTGCTCAAGCCGACGCTGATCGCGGTCTTCGCCGGTGTCGTGGCCGTCGGGATCATGCTGGTAGGCTACCTCTTCAACGCGGTGCTGTAGCCTGCAAGGTCCCTGTCCTGGCCGACACGTGCAGGCTTATCTTACATCGCTTTCGGATTCGATTTCGATACCGGTGAGGGGGATGTATCCCTGAATTATTGATATCACCAACCATGAAAACTTCGGTGCTCATCCTGTGTACCGGGAACTCCTGCCGCAGCCAGATGGCGGAGGGGTTCCTGAAGTCGTTCGCCCCCTCGATCGAGGTCCACTCGGCCGGTACCCGTCCGGCCGGACGTGTCCATCCCCTGGCGGTAGCGGTCATGCGTGAGGCGGGGATCGATATCGGCGGGCACCATCCGAAAAGCGTCGGCGGGTTCCTTGGCCGCAGCTTCGATTACGTGGTGATGGTCTGCGACGACGCGAAGGAGAGCTGCCCGATCTTTACCGGCGAAGTCCGCCACAGGCTCCATTTGGGGTTCGACGATCCTGCCGGGGCGACCGGCAGCGAAGGGGAGCGCCTTGCCGTGTTCAGGCGCGTCAGGGATGAAATCGCCGACAGCTTCAGGCGGTTCGCCCTGGAGATCGAACGCGAACCGTAACTTTGCCGCCGCCGATCCGGAGCGATAGGCTTCCCGCTTGAGCGGCTTTTTTCTTATACTTTAAGAGCTTCCGCCATCGTGCGGAACCCGAACGTCACCATCCAGCAAGAAACCGGTAGCCGATGGCCGAAACGATCCTCCGTCTCGAGGGCATCCGCAGGGAGCTCGAACTTTCGCGGGATGTCCGCCAGACGATCATCCCCAACCTGTCGCTCGATATCTTCAAGGGCGAGTTCGTGGCCATCACCGGCCCGTCGGGTTCTGGCAAGTCCACCTTGCTCTACATCATGGGCGGCCTCGACAAGCCGACCTTCGGGAAGGTCTGGCTGGACGGCCAGGAGATCACCGGGATCGACGAAGCCGAAATGACCGTGATCAGGAACGAGAAGATCGGCTTCATCTACCAGTTCCACTTCCTGCTTCCCGAGTTCAACGCGCTCGACAACGTCTGCCTGCCGATGCTGATCCGCCGCAAGTACGGCCGTAAGGAGATCCGTGAGCGGGCCATGAAGCTGCTGGACATGGTGGGCCTGGAGAACAAGTATGCCAACAAGCCCAACCAGCTCTCCGGAGGCCAGCAGCAGCGCGTGGCCATCGCCCGGGCGCTGGCCAACGAGCCGAAGGTGCTGCTCGGCGACGAGCCGACCGGCAACCTCGATTCGAAGTCGGCCGACAACGTCTACCAGCTCTTCGACCGCCTCAACCGCGAGCTGGCCCAGACGGTGATCGTGGTGACCCATGACGAGGAGTTCGCCAACCGGGCCGGGCGGCGCATCCACCTCGTGGACGGCAAGATCGAGAGCGACTCCCGTACGAACCGTGCGGTTCCGGCCTGAAACCTTTGCACCTGCCATCCATGCTCGAACAGATACGCACCACGCATCCCCTCGTCTACCGCCACTTCAGCGCACTCGGCAACGGCGCCGAGCAGCTGCGTTCAGTCCTGGCGATCGACCGGTACTGGGAGCAGCTCTCGCTGCCGGTTCCGGAGGTGGTGCGCGACGGCCGGAAGATGCCTTCCGGAGCGGCGGTTTCCGGCGACTACGACATCGTCTATGCCGGCGGCACCCTCGGGATGCTGCATGCGGCGGTCATGGCCATGCGGTACGGCTGGCGGGTGCTGGTGATCGACCGCGGCGAGCCGGCCCGCTCGACCCGCGACTGGAACATCTCCCGCGGCGAACTGCTCCGTCTCGCCGAAACCGGTGTCTTCACCGAAGCCGAGCTCGATGCGCTCATCGTGCGGCGGTACCGGACGGGATGGGTCGAGTTCCACGTCCCCGAGGAGCGCAGGAAGCGGCTCTATATCGACGAGGTGCTCGACTGCGCGGTCGATGCCGACCGGCTGCTCGGCCTGGCCATGTCGAAGCTGCTCTCATCGGCCGCTTCGAAGGTGCTTGGCCGGACAACCTTCCGTGCCTGCTACCGTTTCGACGACCACGTGGTCGTCGAGGCCGAAGGGGCCGACGGCGCACAGCTCAGGTTCAGGGCAAGCATGCTGGTCGACGCCATGGGGATCGTCTCCCCTGTGGCCATGCAGCTCAACGGCGGGCGGCCCCAGACCCATGTCTGCCCGACGGTCGGCACGATCGCCAGCGGTTTCGAGGATGCCGACTTCGAGGTGGGGGAGATCCTCGCCAGCACCGAACCGGCGGAGCTCTCCGGCCGGTGCGGCCGGCAGCTCATCTGGGAGGGGTTCCCGGCGAAAGGGGAGGAGTACATCACCTACCTCTTCTTTTACGACGCCGTCGACTCGCCCAACGACAAGTCGCTGCTCAACCTGTTCGAGACCTATTTCCGGAAGCTGCCGGACTACAAGCGGCCCGGCCCGGCCTTCAGGATCCACCGGCCGGTCTACGGCATCATACCCGCCTGGTCCCATGACGGCGCCGGCTGCACGAGGGTGGTGTCTGACGACCGGATACTCCTGCTCGGCGACGCGGCCTCGCTGGCATCGCCCCTCACCTTCTGCGGCTTCGGCTCGATGGTGCGCAACCTCGGGCGCCTGACCTCCGGGCTCGACCGTGCGCTGCGCGCCGGTACGCTCGACCGGCACTCCCTTTCAGGGGTCAGCGCCTTCGAGCACAACGTCTCCTCCATGGCGAACCTCATGAAGTACATGTGCTTCGATGCCTCGACGGACGATCCGGACTTCGTCAACGAGCTCATGAACGAGGTGATGATCGTGCTCGACGGGCTGCCTCCGCGCTATCGACAGGCGATGTTCCGCGACGAGATGCAGATCGAGGAGCTGGCGACGGTGATGCTGAAGGTCGCCTGGCGCTACCCGAAGATCCTCTCCGCTACCTGGATGAAGCTGGGCCTGCAGGGCTCCGCAGGATTCATGAAGAACATCGCGGGGTGGGCCCTGGCGCCTTCGACGGGGAGGCGCGATGGATAAGGTGGCGGCGCGGCAGGAGGCCGGACGCCTCAGGGCCGAGATCAACCGGCACAACCGCCTCTACTACGTCGAGGCCAGGCCGGTCATCTCCGACTACGAGTTCGACCGGCTGCTCGAGCGGCTGATCGCGATCGAGCGGGAGCATCCCGACCTGGTGACCCCCGACAGCCCGTCTCAGCGCGTCGGCGGGGAGGTGACCAAGGTGTTCCCGGTGGTGGCGCACCGTGAACCGATGCTCAGCCTGGCAAACACCTATTCGCTCGAGGAGGTTGCCGATTTCTGCCGCCGGGTGGAGAAGCTGGTCGAGGCCGAAGGGGGGCGGGATCCCGAGTTCGTGGCCGAGCTGAAGTTCGACGGCGTGGCCGTCAGCCTGCTCTACCGGGACGGGGTGCTTGTCCGCGGTGCGACGCGTGGCGACGGCCGCCAGGGTGACGACATCACGGCGAACCTCCGTACCATCCCCTCTATACCCCTCCGCATCGAGGCTCCCGGCGGGCCGCTCTTCGGCGCACCCTCGGGAGAGGTCGAGGTGCGCGGCGAGGTCTTCATGCGCAAGGAGGATTTCGGGAAGCTCAACGATGCCCGTCCGGAGGAGGACCGTTTCGCCAACCCGAGGAACGCCACGGCCGGCACCCTCAAGCTGCAGGACTCCTCGGAGGTGGCCCGCCGGCGGATGTCGTTCGTCGCCTACTTCCTCACGGGGGGGGACGACGGCCGTACGCCGCATCTGCACCGGCTTCGGCAGCTCGAGGTGATGGGGTTCGCGACCGGCGGCAACTACCGCCTCTGCAAGGGGGCCGACGAGATCGCCTCGTTCATCGGCGAGTGGTCCGAAAAGCGCTGGAGGCTTCCGTACGAGACCGACGGCGTGGTGCTGAAGCTGAACGACACCACCCTGTGGGACAGGATCGGCGCCACGGCCAAGAGCCCCCGCTGGGCGATCGCCTACAAGTATCCGGCGCAGCAGGCCAAAACCGTGCTGCGCGATGTCGTGTTCCAGGTCGGGCGGCTCGGCACGATCACGCCGGTCGCCGAGCTGGAGCCGGTCCGCCTGGCCGGATCGACCGTCTCACGCTCGACCCTGCACAACTTCGACGAGATCGGGCGGCTCGGCGTCAGGATCGGCGACCGGGTCATGATCGAGAAGTCCGGCGAGGTGATCCCGAAGGTGGTCGGGGTGGTGCTCGACGAGAGGCCCGAGGCTGCCGTTGCCATCAGGGTACCCGAATCCTGCCCTGAGTGCGGAGCGGCACTCGTGCGCCCCGAAGGGGAGGTGGGCTTCTACTGCCCGGACGAGGAGGGGTGCCCCGCCCAGAAACGTGGGCGCATCCTCCATTTCGCCTCGCGCAACGCCATGGATATCCAGAACCTCGGCGAGTCGCTCGTGGCCCAGCTGGTGGACAGGGGGCTCGTCGGCGACCCCGGGGACCTCTACCGGCTGGAGAAGCCGCAGGTGGAGGGGCTCGAACGGATGGGGGCCAAGTCCGCTCAGAACCTGCTCGACTCCCTCGACGAAAGCCGGAAGCGCGGGTACGACCGGCTGCTCTACGCCCTCGGTATCCGGCATGTCGGGCAGGCGACCGCCCGCGAACTTGCCCACGCCTACCCCTCCCTGGAGCAGCTTCGGCAGGCCGGCGCGGAGGAGCTTGCCGCCGTACCCGACATCGGCCCAGTGGTTGCGGCGAGCATCCGCGACTTCTTCACCCGCGGCTGGGTGCTCACGATGCTCGACAAGCTCCGGGATGCCGGGCTGCCGCTCAAGGCCGGGGGGGCGAAGGAGCTGGTGAACCGCAATTTCGAGGGGCTCAGCGTGATCTTCACCGGCGGCCTCGAGCGCCATGACCGGCAGCGCGCATCTGAGCTCGTGCTCGAACGCGGTGGCAGGGTCGTCACCTCGGTAAGCAAAAAGACCAGCATTGTCGTCGCCGGCAGCGAGGCAGGCAGCAAGCTCGACAAGGCCCTGAAGCTGGGTGTCAGGGTGATCGACGAGGAGGAGTTCGAAAAGATGCTGTAGGTATCTCTCAAAGCTGTTGCGAGATTCGATTGCTGCGTTGGGTGGTGCTCGAAATCCTCACGTACTGCATGTACGCTCCGGTTTCTGCGCTCCATCCGCCTTGCTCCCGAACCTCTCATGACGCTTGTTCGAGATACCTGTCCTGCAACAAAAACGGAGGTTTCCATGAATAAGAGCTTGGCAATTACCGCAGGTATCCTGCTGTCTCTCCTTTCGCTGATCCGGGACGTACCCGCCCAGGCCGTCCAGCCGGACGACGTCGTCGGGCGCTGGAGGTCGTTCAGGGAGGGGCGCCACCACGGCACCATCGACATCTACAAGACGGCTTCCGGCACCTACGAGGGGAAGATCGTCTGGGGCGAGCATCCCGGCCGGCTCGACGAGAAGAACCCGGACCCGGCCCTCCGCAGCCGCCTGCTGGTCGGCACGGTCATCCTCAGGGGCTTCACCTGGCAGGGGGAGAACGACTGGTCGGGCGGCAGGATCTACGATCCGGACAGTGGCCACGAGTACCGCTCCTACATGCGGCTGGACGATGACGGCAAGGATATGCATACGCTCCGCCTGCGCGGCTTCGTCGGCATCTCCCTGCTCGGCCGGACCGAGAAGTGGGTGCGTGCGGCCGAAGCGGACCCGAACTGAAACATCACCTGCCATGGAACCGAAATACAGGGTGGCGATCTTCGGATCGGCCAGGATGAGCGAAGGGGACGAGGCGTACCGGGATGTCTACGCGATCGCGAAAGGGCTCGCAGCCGCGGGATTCGACATCGTGACCGGCGGAGGCCCCGGCCTCATGCAGGCGGCGAATGCGGGGTCGAAGAGCGTCGTCAACGGCGGCCAGTCGATCGGCCTCAACATCAGGCTGCCCCGCGAGCAGGAGCCCAACCCATTCCTCGACATCAAGGCGGAGTTCGACCGGTTCAGCAGCCGCCTCGATACCTTCATGGCCCTGTCGGACGCGGTGGTGGTGGCTCCGGGAGGGGTCGGCACCCTGCTCGAGCTCTTCTACACCTGGCAGCTCGTGCAGGTCCACCAGATCTGCGAGACCCCGATCATCCTCTACGGCGATATCTGGACAGGGCTGCTCGACTGGCTCAAGGCCGAGGTGATGCGTCGGCGACTGTTCGATCCCCAGGACATGCACATGCTCTTCCACGCCCTCGAACCCTCCCAGGTGGTGGAGCTGGTGACGAGAATCCACGGTGACCGGCCGCAGTCTGGGCACGTCTGCACCAACTACTCCCGGTACCGCAGCGACATGCCCGGACTCTCCCTGACCTGAACCCCAGAGCGCGCTTCCATGGAACAGACACTGCAGTCCATTCTCGACCAGGCCATTCCCCTGACGCAGGCCATGGGAATCAGGGTCGAACGCTACACCGGGCGTGAGCTCACCATCCTTGCGCCGCTGGCCAACAACTTCAACCACCTCGGCACCGCCTTCGGCGGCAGCCTCTACATCGCGGCGGTGCTCTCGTCGTGGGGGCTGCTCTACCTCCGCCTCCGGGAGGCCGGGGTCGAGGGGAACATCGTCATCCGCAGGGGGGGCGTCGAGTACCTCCGGCCGGTCTCCGGGGATATCGTCGCCACGGGGACCATGCCGCCAGACGCGGAGTTCCACGATTTCCTCGACACCTATGCGCGCACCGGCCGGGCGAAGATGGTGATCCATGCGGAGGTCGCCGGCGATGGCGGCCCCGCCGTCAGGTTCGAAGGCACTTTCGCACTGGTGAAATGAAAAAGGTGAAGAACTTCCGTTCTTCACCTTTTTCTCCCTTTTGTCCGCCACAGGACCCGCAGGTCCGGGCACTCCCTTACTTCACGGCGACGTAGAGTATCGAGGTCTCGAAGGTCATCGGGATGTAGTCGGCCTTGCTGAAGCCGGCCTTCTTCAGGATGGAGGTGAAGGCCTCGGCCTGCGGGAACTGCTCGACCGAGTTCGGGAGGTAGTCGTAGGCGAAGGATGACTTGCTGAACATTGCGGCGATCTTCGGCAGCACCTTCTTGAAGTAGATGAGGTAGAGGCTCTTCATCATCGGGTTACGCGGGATCATCGGCTCGATGATCAGGGCGCAGCCCCCCGTCTTGAGCACGCGGACGAACTCGCGCATGCCCTGCTCGAGGTTCTCGAAATTCCTGACGCCGAAGCCCGCGCTGACCGCGTTGAAGCTCGCCTCCTCGAAGGGGAGCTTCTCGGCGTAGCCCTCGAGGAAGGTGATGGCCGGGTACTTCTTCCTGGCGATGGCAAGCATCTCCGGAGAGAGGTCGAAGCCGGTCACCTTCGCACCCGGGATCTTTGCCATTGCGGCGGCAAGGTCGCCCGTGCCCGTGGCGACGTCGAGGATCTTCGGCTCGCGCACCCTCGAGAGCAGCTTTCTGGCCTTGCCCGAGGCGGTCGTCCGCCAGTAGTTGTCGATGCCGAGGCTCAGCAGGTGGTTGAGGAAGTCGTAGGTCGGCGCCACCTCGTCGAACATGCTCTTGATCGAGGAGCGCGACTTGGTCCTGATGAGGGACTTCGCGGTTTCGGTTGAACTGCTCATCTGCGGTGGTCAGCTTTTTTTGCCGTAGACCTCTTCGGGGTCGAACATCAGGGTGTCGCAGATCTCCATGTTGCCGCCGTCGACCTTCCTGCGGTAGAAGCAGGAGTGGTACCCGACATGGCAGGCGCCGCCGCGCTGCGAAACCTTCAGGAGCAGGGTGTCGCCGTCGCAGTCGATGAGGATGTCGTGGACCTCCTGCATGTTGCCGGAGGACTCCCCCTTCAGCCAGAGCTGCTTGCGGCTGCGGCTCCAGTAGCAGGCCTTTTTCCTCTCGAGGGTCATTTCGAGGCTTTCGCGGTTCATCCATGCCATCATCAGCACCTTGCCGGTCTCGTGGTCCTGGACGATCGCGGGCACCAGCCCCTTCTCGTCGAACTTCACCGTTTCAAGAAAGCTCTTCTGCAAATCTTGATTCTCGCTCATCGAAGATGTAGATTAATGTTCATGCCGCGGTGCTCCCGTAGGGGGCCGTGCGGCGATAAGTGTCGTAAGTCTGGCCTAAATATATGGAAAAATCGAGGTTGCAGCCCATAAAAAGTGCCAACCGCCAGAATCCGCCCTGCGAACCCGCCCGCGGTCCATCGTGCCAGCCATTCCCGTCTGTCGGGGCCGTGTCGGCACCGCCGGCCGGCCCTCAACCGTAATCCCCTGAGACCCCATGCAGAACCTGCAGAAAATGCTCCCCAGGTATTCGCTCGCGCTCGCCGTGGTGCTGGTCGCGACGGTCGGCTACCTCCTTACCCGGGGCAACACCGTCAATGTCGATGCGAGCAGGGTGGCAAAGGCCGAGCTGGTCGAGGCGGTCTATGCGACCGGCTATGTCGAGGCCGAGCGTGCCGCGAGCCTGAGTGCCGAGATCTCCGGCAAGGTCCGCGCGATCGGCGCCCTCGAGGGGCAGCAGGTCAGGGCGGGGCAGATGATCATCGAGTTCGATGCCCAGCAGCCGGGGATCGCGGTCCAGGAGGCCCGTGCCGCGGTTGCCGAGCAGCAGGCGGCGGCCCGCGACAGCCGCCTCAAGCTGGAGCGCAGCCGCAGGCTCTTCGGCGAAGGGGCCGTCGCACGGCAGCAGCTCGACGAGGCCGAACGCAACAGCATCCAGTCTGCCGAAGTGCTGAGCCAGCGCACCCTTCAGCTCAAGAGCCGGGAGGACGACCTGAAGAAGCTCGCCGTCAGGGCGCCCTTCGACGGCACCCTGACCCTGCAGAGCGTGAAGGCCGGGGATTATGTCAACGTCAACACGCAGGTGGCTTCGGTTACCGACCGCAGCGGCTACCTGGTGACCGTCGAGGTGGACGAACTCGACGTGCCGAAGCTCAGGGTCGGGCTTTCCGCGGTCATCGCGCTGGACTCCATGCCTGACAGGCGCATCAATGCGAGGGTCATGCGCATCGTGCCGCAGACCGACCGGGTCACCAAGACCTCGAAGGTCTACCTCCGCTTCGACCAGCCCGTTCCCTCCGTGCAGGCTGGCATGACGGCGACGGCCAACATCGTCTACAACACCCGGAAAGGCGCCCTGCTGGTCCGCAAGAGCTCGGTCTTCCAGGAGGAGCGGAAGGAGTATGTCTGGATGGTCCAGGGCGGCAAGCTCAGGAAGCAGCCCATCCGGACCGGCGACAGCGACCTGACCTTCATCGAGGTTGTCGGCGGCCTGAAACCGGGCGACCTGGTGGTCGACTCCCCGGCGGAGAAGTTCCGCGAAGGGATGGAGGCGAAGCTCTCCAACGGCAAGAAGGCCAAATCCTGACCGGGGATGCCGCCCCGCAAGAAGATCGCGGTCATCCTGGCCTCCCACGGAGAGGCGGAAAGCTCCGGTTTCATCGAAAACTACCGGGTCAGCCTGCATACCCTTTCGCGTGCTTCCGGGGTGATGGCCATTCCGCTTCCCCTGCGGCACCTCATCTCGTTCAGCTCCTCGCTCAGGAAACGGCTGCATCAGGCCCCGGGCAGCGGCGGCTCACCGCAGAACCGCCTCACCAGGGGACAGGCGGCGCTCCTGCAGCGCCACCTCGACCGGCACCGCTCCTCTTCGAAGGTCGAGTACGAGGTGATGGCCGCGCACTCCGCTTCCGAACCCTATGTCGAGCAGGTGCTCAGGCAGGCCTCGGGCCATGACGGCCGGGTAGTCGTGCCGATGTCCCCGGTGGACAACGCCCTGAGCTGCGGGCTCATCTGCAGCCACCTCGCCGCCAGCGTGGACCCGGACGCACTCCACCGGGTCAGGGTCGTCGGCCGCCTGTGGAGTGACGATGGCCTTGTCGGGGCCTACCTCGGCCATCTGTTCGACAGCGGACGGGAGCTACCTGAGCGTTCGGAGCGCAGCCTGCTCCTGCTGACCTTCCACGGTACCCTGGTCCGTGACCGTGAAGGAAAGGAGCCGGGCTTCCATACCGGCGGGGAGGAGTCCGCAGCCTTTGCACGGCGACTTGCCGGGGCGATCGAGGCCGACGCCAGGAACCCGTGGGGCAAGGTCATGGCCGCCTACCTCAACCACGACGTCGGCGGGGAGTGGACGAGCCCCTCGTTCGAGGAGCTGTGCCGCATCCTCCCGGAAGGAGGATTCGAGGCGGTGTCGGTCTTCGCCGCCGGCTATTTTTCGGACGGCAACGAAACGCTCCATCGGGCCGCGCAGCTTGCCGAAGCCGCACCGGGCCTCCGGGTCGAGGCGATACCCTGCCTGAACGACTCCCCCGTTTTCGCAGGATACCTTGCAGGGCGGGTAGCGCTGGCGGCCGCGCAGATCCTTCGATTTTCGGGCGAGGAGCCTCCCGATGCCGCGAGTTTTGCCTGAAGAGGCTATATTACAGCTTACGCCGTGGTTCGAGAGTGGCCAAACCCGGATCCGGCAGGACATTTCCGAACACTTTTCGCGCACAGCCAGGACGGCGGGCGGAGGGTCAAACCTTACGAGGACATCACCATTATGGAGCACAGCAGGGAAACGATCGCCATGCTCATCGACGCCGACAACTCACCGAGCGACAAGATAGATTTCATCCTGGCCGAGATGGCCAAGTACGGGGTGGTGAACATCCGGCGCGCCTACGGCAACTGGAAGAGCCGTTCGCTCAAGGGGTGGGAGGACAAGCTGCACGACTACGCGATCCGGCCGATCCAGCAGTTCGACTACACCAAGGGCAAGAACGCCACCGACATGGCCATGACCATCGACGGCATGGACCTGCTCTACGGATCGAAGCTCGACGCCTTCTGCATCGTGTCGAGCGACAGCGACTTCACCCCGCTGGTCATGCGCATCCTCTCCGAAGGGCTCAACGTCTACGGCTTCGGCCAGAAGTCGACGCCATCGCCCTTCGTGAACGCCTGCTCCACCTTCCTCTACCTCGAGTCGGTCGGCGCCGAGAAGTCCAGGAGCGGCGATGGCGGGCGAGGCCGGCGCTCCCCGCAGGAGCTCAAGGGGGACAGCAAGCTGATCACCCTCATCAGGAACGCGGTCGACAGCGCCCAGGAGGAGGACGGCTGGTCCAACCTCGCAAAGATCGGCAAGAACATCGCCAACCAGGCCTCCTTCGATCCGAGGAACTACGGTTTCAAGCGCCTGTCGGACATGATCCGTGCGGTCGACCTCTTCGACATCGAGTTCCGCAACAAGAACTCCGAGCTCTACGTCAGGGACAAGCGCAAGGCCCGGAGGCCGGAGCATGGCGGCGCCCCGCAGCCGGAATCCGCGCATCTCCATCCGCACCATCACGACCACGGCCATCAGCAAAGCCATTCGCATGCCCACCACACGGCCCCGGTGCCGCCTGCGCCGATCGAGGAGTTCCCGATCCCGGAGAAGGCCGCCCCGGCCCCGGAACCTGTCGTCGAAGTTGCTCCCGCACCCGTTGGACAAGCTATTGCCGAAGCGGCTCCGGCTCCCGAGGTGCAGGCCCGTCCAAGCCGCAGGTCGCGCCGCCCTGCCAGGAAAACGGCCGAACCCAAGCCAGGGGAACCTGCTGCCGTCGCCGTGGTGGATGAGGCGCCCGCCCCCGAACCGGCCGCCGCTCCCGCTGCCGAAGCCCCGGCAGAACCCGAAGCCCGCCCGAAGCGCAAGCCCCGCCGCCCGGCCCGGAAGAAAAGCGGTTCGGAAGGAGCCGAGGCCTCTTCTGAACCGGCTCCATCCGCCGGGGAGTAGCACCGCATCGCCTTCCCGGTTTCTTCCGGGAAGGCCATCCGACCAGCCTGCAGCTCCATGGACAACCTGATCCTTCTTGCCGTTTCGTTCACGGCAGGCCTGCTCATGCGCCGCTCCGGACGCATGCCTGAAGATGCTCCCTCCGTTCTGAACGCCTTCATCATCCACGTCTCGCTGCCGGCGATGGTGCTCAACTATCTCCATGGCCTTCAGTTCAGGCCGGAGATGCTCTTTCCTGCCTCCATGCCCTGGGTCGCTTTCGGCCTGTCGGCTCTCTTTTTCGTCACGGTCGGCAACGTGCTGCGGCTGCCGCCTCCTACCGTCGGGTCGCTTATCCTCTGCGGTGGGCTGGGCAATACTTCGTTTTTCGGTTTTCCGATGATCGAAGCCTTCTATGGCAAAGCCGGAATCGTGCACGGCATCATCGTGGACCAGCTCGGAAGCTTCATGGTGGTGTCGATCCTCGGCATGACCGTTGCCGGCATCTATTCGCATGGCCGGCCCGATGCCCGGACCATCCTGAAACGGGTGCTGCTGTTCCCCTCGTTCATCGCCGTGGTGGCCGCAATCCTGCTGAACGACGTGGCCTGGCCCTCCTGGTTCGCGGTGCTCGTCAGGCGGTTGAGCGACATGCTCGCCCCGATGGCGCTGTTTTCGGTAGGATTCCGGTTCAGTCCGGGCCATATCGGCGGTAGCCGCGGCACGCTGGCCCTCGGCCTGGGCTTCAAGCTTGTCCTGGCCCCGATCCTCCTTTACCTCCTCTATGTCGTCGCGGCAGGCATGCATGGCCTGCCTGCACGGATTACCATTTTCGAGGCGGCCATGCCGACCATGATCACCGCAGGGATCATCGCAACCGAACACCGGCTCGATCCGCCGCTCGCCAACCTCATGGTCTCGCTTGGCCTGCTGGTCTCCTTCGTCACCCTTGCCGTATGGAGCCTGCTGCTGGACGGCGTGTGAACGGGATGTCTTTTTGCCGGATTACCCCTGCAGCCGCAGCGGCAGCTCGAGGCCGTTGGACTCCAGCAGTTCCCGGTCCGAGAGGAGTTCGCGGGCAGGGCCGGACGCGGCGATCCGCCCATGGTTCATGATGCAGACCTGGCTGCAGGTCTCCCAGATGAAATCGAGGTCGTGGGAGACCGTGACCCTGGTGAACGGCAGGCGGTCGACCAGCCCGATCAGCTTCCTCCTGTTCCTCGGGTCGAGGTCCGAGGTGGGCTCATCCATGACGAGGATCGACGGCTCCATGACGAGCACCGCGGCCAGCGCGGCGAAGCGCTTCTGGCCCTGGGAGAGGTGCGACGGGGGCTTGTCGCGAAGCTCCCAGAGCCCGAACTCCCGGAGCAGCCGCTCCGCAGCGGCCTCCGACTCCCTCCTCTCCCTGCCGAGGTTCGCCGGGCCGAACAGCACATCCTCCAGGAGGCTGGCCATGAAGAGCTGGTCGTCCGCATTCTGGAACACGAGCCCGACCCTTTTCCGGATCTCCTCGGCCATCTTCGCGCACGATTCGATGCCGTCCACGGCGACGGTGCCCTCCTGCGGGACGAACCAGCCGTTCAGGTGGCTGACGAGCGTCGATTTCCCTGCTCCGTTCGCCCCGACGATGCCCGTCGATGCCCCGGCCCGGACCTCCATGGTGATCCCGTCGAGGGCCCTGGTGCCGTCGGGGTAGGTGAATGCGAGGTTTCGTATGTCGATCAAGCCCTTCTCCTTTTGCCGGGTTCAGAATAGCAGCCGGACAGCAAGGAACAGCATGGCCGAGCCGGCGACGACCATCAGGTCCATGGAGCCGATCCGGACGGGCGCCCTCGGGGCCAGCGCGCTCCGGAAGCCCCTCGACGCCATTGCCATGTAGACCCGTTCGGCCCTCGAAGTGGTCCTGAGCAGCAGTGAGCCGATCAGCCCTGCCGTGATGACCGGCCCCCGTCCCCTTTTCCCGAACGACCGCAGGTCGCGCGCCTTCTGCATCATGCCCGCCTCGTGCGACAGCAGGAAGCTGTAGCGGTAGACCAGGAGGAGCTGGGTGACGAACACCTCCGGAACGCCGAGGCTCCTCAGTCCCGTCCCGAAACGGTGGAACGGCATCAGCACCATGAGCGACAGCAGTGCGGATAGCGTGACTATGGCTTTCATGGCGATGACGGCGGCGGAGAGCATCCCGCCGGTGACGGTGAACAGGGCGGTCGTGGCCACCGCTGAACGGTCGAAAAGAAGGTTCCCGCCAGCCATGAACAGGATGAACGGGGATGCGGCGGCAAGCCGTTTCAGGAGCGGGAGCAGGGGAGTCCGCGCCGCCGTGGCCAGCAGCAGGGGGAAGCCCGCGAAGGCGATCACCCCCGGCAGGTCGTACTTGGGGACCGAGACGACGCTCAGGATGAACAGGGCCAGGAGCACGATTGCCGCGCTGTCGCTCACCGGCAGGCTGCAGGAGAGGGCCGGCTCTATCGTAGGGCGGTTTTCCCGGAGCATCAGCTTCTCCCGGATTTTCCCGGACTTTTCCGCAACAGGAGGCCTGCGGATCCCGCAGCGATGAACACCATCATGCTGCCAAGGATGCCCGTCGCGGAAGGGGCTGTTTCGGAGGGCTGTTGTTGTTGCGCCGTTTTGCCGGTCACTTTCAGGATGGACCACTCCAGGCCGTCGGGTTTTGCCGAAGAGAGCTCCGGGAGAATGCCGGCCACCACAACGGCTGCCGCGAGGAGCGTGGCGGCGATCGGGCGTCCGGCACTTCCTGCAGTTCCGTTGCCTGTCGGAAGCAGGGCCGGTTCGGTTTTCCTGACGAACGAGAGCACCCCCCAGGTCAGGACGCCTTCGACTATGCCGATGGCCAGGTGGATCGGCAGCATGAAGAGCGTGAAAGTGCCGAAAGGAAGGTCGGAGACGCCTGATGCCGCGGTTTCGACGACGACCGAGAGTGCTCCGGCCACCAGGCCCGCGGTCGCGGCGAGGATGCTGCCGGCGGCAAGCCTGCCGGGGGATGCGCCGTTCCCGGCGACGGGCCCGTAGATGAAGGGGCGTGCGACGAAGGCCGGGAAGAACGCCATGTTGAAGATGTTGCAGCCGAGCGCGAGCAGCCCGCCGTCGGCGAAGAAGAGCGCCTGGATCACCAGTACCGAGGAGAGCGTGACGAAGCCCCTCGATGGCCCGAGCAGCACGGCAAGCAGCAGGCCGCCGCCGATGTGGCCGCTTGAACCGGTGCCGGGTATGGCGAAGTTGATCATCTGGGCGGCGAAGACGAATGCGCCGAGCACCCCCATGAGCACGGTTTTCGAACCGTCCGCCTCGGCGGCGATCTTTCTTGCCGAATAGCCGATCAGCCCGGCGCTCGCCGCCCAGAAGGCGCCTCCTACGGCAGGCGAGAGCAGTGCGTCCGACATGTGCATGGCAGGATCCTCCGGGTTTGTACGGTCAGAGATGCATGGTGGCGCCGGCAAGGAGCGAGGTCGCCGGCTGCGCATCGTTCAGGCCCCCCTTGACGCCCAAGTCGAGGTCGAGGCGCTCCGACGGGCTGTAGATCACTCCGCCGAGCAGGTAGGCCGGGTGAGTCCCTTTCCCGCTGTCACGGTTCGTGTCCAACCCGCTGTCCGCAATCGCGCGGAGCGTGCCGGACACCTGCAGCTCCCCGGCGACCGAGGCGTGCCAGATCGCTTTCCTGCTTGCGGCCTCCTGCGCTTCGATCCTGTAGCTGTTGCGGGTATAGCCGAGGTTGAGGTGCAGGGCTCCGAGGGCGCCCCGGTGCGTCGCGATCAGCAGGGCTCCTGCGGTCACCTTGCCGGTTCCGAACCCCTGCTCCTCGTTGCCGGCCGGGATGGTGATGCACGGTTTCACCGCGATGCTGAACCTGCCCTCCTCCAGCTCGGCGAAGCGCCATTTGAGCTGCAGCGCGAGGTCGCCGATGCCGTTGTCGCTCACCGATCTCCCGGCCGCCTCAACCGTTTGCAAGGTCCACGGAACGCCGGCGACCAGGTCGACCCTGTCGCCAAGCCCGAAGGTGAGGGCGGCGGCGGAGAGCCATGCAGTCGTGGTGGTGCCGGCCACTGTCGCCCGCTGCCGTTCCAGGCCGGTTTCGAGCTGCAGGCCTCCTTTGCCCTGGGTTCCGGTATCGTCGGTGACCAGGGGCATCGCGGCGAAAGCCGGTGCGGAGAAGATGGCGGCGGCAACGGCGAGGGAAAGAGCTTTTTTCAGCATGGAAGGTGTTCGGGATTGGCGGAACGCTGATAGCATGAAAATAATATTCGTGCTATCCAATCGCAAGCAGGGCCCCTGCGAGCATGGGCGGTCACTCTGCTGCGGAGACGCTGAGGCTGAGGTGCTTGACCCCGACCTGAACCTTGAGGGCGGTCGACAGCTGTTCAACCTGCGGAGCCTGTCCCTTGACCGCGATCACCTCGAGGCAGTTGCCGTGGTCGAGGTGCACGTGCTGGGTGGAGATGATGATGTCGTGGAAGTCGTGCTGTATTTCGAGCAGGCGGTTGACCAGCTCCCGCTTGTGGTGGTCGAAGGTCATCACGATCGCCCCGGCCACCGTGCCACCCTCGGTCCACTTCTTGAAGACGAGCTCTTCGCGGATGAGGTCGCGGATCGCCTCCGACCGGCTCTGGTACCGCTGCTTGGCGATATGCCGGTCGAAGGTCTCGATCAGTTCGCGGTCGAGGGAGATCCCGAATCGGTAAAGCTCCGCCATGGGTTTACCACTCGTTGAAATTCTGTCCGGTGCCGCAGAGCTTTTCGTGTATGGCCGCGGCGGCCTTGCGTCCGGCGCCCATGGCGAGGATGACGGTTGCGCCTCCGGTGACGATGTCACCGCCGGCGTAGACGTTCTCCTTGGAGGTCTGCATGGTGTTGACGTCGACGACGATCGTCTCCTTCCTGCTGACCTCGATGTCGGGTGTGGTCTGCTTGATCAGCGGGTTCGAGCCGTTGCCGATCGAGATCACCGCCATGTCGAGCGGGAGCACGAACTCCGAACCCTCGAGGGGTACCGGTTTGCGCCGGCCGGATTCGTCGGGTTCGCCGAGCTCCATCTTCTGGCACTTCACGCCGGTGAGGCGGGCCTTGTCGTCGCCGACGAACTCGAGCGGAATGGTCAGGAGCTGGAACTCGATCCCCTCCTTCTGCGCGTGGTGGATCTCCTCCTCGCGGGCCGGCATCTCCGCCTCCGAACGGCGGTAGACGATATAGGCGTGCTCGGCGCCGAGGCGCTTTGCGGTGCGCACGGCGTCCATGGCGGTGTTGCCGCCGCCGAAGACCGCGACGCTCTTGCCCTTGCAGTCGAACACCGGGGTGTCGCTCGCCGGGAAGTCGTAGGCCTTCATCAGGTTGACCCTGGTGAGGAACTCGTTGGCGGCCAGCACCCCGACCAGGTTCTCGCCGGGGATGCCCATGAACCAGGGAAGCCCTGCGCCGACGCCGATGAAGATCGCGTCGAAGCCCTCCTCCTCCATCAGCTCGTCGATGGTGATGGTCCGGCCGACCACGACGTTGGTGCGGAACTCGATGCCCATCTTCCGGAGGCCGTCGAGCTCGTCACGGACGATCTCCTTCGGCAGGCGGAACTCGGGGATGCCGTACATCAGCACGCCGCCGAGCTCGTGCAGCGCCTCGAACACCACCACCTTGTGCCCGAACTGGGCCAGGTCGTTCGCGCAGCTCAACCCTGCCGGGCCGCTGCCGATGACCGCGACCCTCTTGCCGGTCGGGGGCGCCATCTCCGGTACGATCCTCTGGCCGGTCTGGCGCTCGTAGTCGCCAACGAATCGCTCGAGGTTGCCGATCGCGACCGATTCGCGCTGCTTGCCGATCACGCAGACCTTCTCGCACTGGTCCTCCTGGGGGCATACCCTGCCGCAGATGGCGGGCAGCACGTTGTCCTCCTTGACCTTCCTGGCCGCGCCGAGGAAATCACCTTCGGCGATCAGCTTGATGAACTGGTCGATCTTGATATTCACCGGGCAACCCTGGATGCATACCGGGTCCTTGCACTGGATGCAGCGCAACGCCTCCATCCGGGCCAGTTCCGGGGTAAGGCCGAGATGCACCTCCTCGAAGTTGCCCATGCGGAGCTCGGGGTCCTGCGCCGGCATCACCTGACGGGGAATGGCGAGGCGTTCCTTGGTCGTGATATTTTTTGGATCCATGGTCGTGGCGATTATGTCTGTAAGAGTGTTTGGCAAAGCCTGCCCCCTCCTCCGTCCAGGGTGGGAGGGGGCAGGCTGTTCCGGTGAAATCTGTGTGCGTGTCGGGATGTCAGCCCTTGGCGGCCAACCTGCAGCGATGCGTTTCGGCTTCGTCGGACTCTTTCTCCTCCTGCTGGTAGATCCGGTTCCTGTCGGCGAGGTTCTTGAAGTCGACCAGGTGCGCATCGAACTCGGGGCCGTCGACACAGGCGAATTTGATTTCGTCGCCGACCGTCACGCGGCAGCCGCCGCACATGCCGGTGCCGTCGATCATGATCGGGTTCAGGCTGACGACCGTCCTGATGCCGTAGGGGCGCGTCACCTCGGCTACGGCCTTCATCATCGGGATCGGCCCGATGGCCAGCACGAAATCGATCTTCCTGCCGGCATCGATGAGCTCCTGCAGCTTCTGGGTCACGAAGCCGTTGAAGCCGTAAGAGCCGTCGTCGGTGGTGATGTACGCCTCGTCGCTGACCGCATGCATCTCCTTCTCGAGGATGACCAGCTCCTTCGTCCTCGCGCCGTTGATGGTGATGACATAGTTGCCTGCCTGTTTGAGCGCTGCTGCCGTCGGGTAGGCGATGGCCGTGCCGACGCCGCCGCCGATGCTCACCGCGGTGCCGAAGTTCTCGATGTGGGAGGGGGTGCCGAGCGGCCCGACCACGTCGGTGATGCCGTCGCCGGCTTCGAGCCGGTTCAGGGCTTTGGTCGACTTGCCGGCTCCCTGGGAGATGATCGTAATGGTCCCCTTCTCCGGATCGGAGTCGGCGATCGTCAGGGGAAAACGCTCACCGGTCTCGGTGAGGCGCAGCATGACGAACTGGCCGGCTTTTCGCTTTTTTGCGATCCTCGGGGCCTCTATTTCGAATTTTTTGATATTTTCAGCTAAAAAAATAGCGGACGCAATCCTGTACATTGGTTCTCCGATTTCTCGTGGTATGTGGATTGGGATGACTTTCAGGGAGCAAGGAAGAAGCGAAAGCCGTAATTTGGTTATAATACGCTTTGAACTTCGTAATTGAAAGACGAAGCGTCGATTTTTGACGCCCCGGATCGATATTTTTTCGATTTTGCGGTATTTCAGGAATGATTCAATAGGGTTTACATGGTATTTATCGCCGACTACGGGGCAGGCAACCTTCGATCGGTCCAGAAGGCTTTCGACTACCTCGGCATCAGGGCGGTCGTCAGCGACCGGGCGTCGGAGATGTCGGCCCACGAGAAGGTGCTCATCCCTGGCGTGGGGGCATTCGGCCCCGCGATGGAGGCGTTCGGCAGGCTCGGGTTCACCGAGGCCATCATGGAGCACATCGACAAGGGGCGGCAGGTGCTCGGCATCTGCCTCGGCATGCAGCTCCTCCTGGACGGCAGCGAGGAGATGGGTGCCCATACCGGCCTCGGCCTTGTTCCCGGCAGGGTCCTCCACTTCACCAGCACGACCGACAAGATCCCCCAGATCGGCTGGAACTCTGCCGACCTCCGCAAGCCGGACTCGGTGCTCTTCCGCGGCATGCCCGACCACTCCTGGTTCTACTTCGTCCACTCCTACTACTGCAGCCCCGAAGACCCCGAAAGCATAGCTGCGACGACCTTCTTCGCGGGAAAAAATTTTTGTTCGGCCATTGAAAAAAATGGTATTTTCGCTGTACAGTTCCACCCTGAAAAGAGCTCGGAAGCGGGCTTGCAGGTACTCAGGAATTTTGCGGAGTGTTAAGCAGTATCCACGTTTACGGACATGTTGATCATACCGGCTATCGATATCAAGGACGGCAAGTGCGTCAGGCTCACCAGGGGTGACTTCGCACAGAAGAAAATCTACCTCGACAACCCTTGCGACATGGCCGTGATCTGGCGCAAGCAGAACGCCAAGATGCTCCACGTCGTCGACCTCGACGCCGCGCTGACCGGAGAGATGGTCAACTTCGAGAAGATCCGCGAGATCGTCGGCATGCTCGATATCCCGATCCAGGTCGGCGGCGGCATCCGCTCCGTCGAAGCGGTCGAGAAGTACCTCGGCATCGGCGTCGGACGTGTCGTCATCGGCTCTGCGGCCGTCACCAACCCCGGGCTCATTGCCGAGCTGCTGAAAAAGTACCGTCCCTCGCAGATCGTGGTCGGCATCGATGCCGAGAACGGCGTGCCCAAGATCAAGGGGTGGACCGAAAGCAGCGGCATGAAGGACTACGAGCTCGCCCTCGAGATGAAGAAGATGGGGGTCGAACGCATCATCTACACCGACATCACCCGCGACGGCATGCTCCAGGGCATCGGCTACGAGACGACCAGGACCTTCGCCGAGAAGGCCGGCATGAAGGTTACCGCGTCCGGCGGCGTCGCCAGCTCCGAAGACCTCCACAAGCTCAGGATGCTCGAGAAGTACGGCGTCGATTCGGTCATCATCGGCAAGGCGTTCTACGAGTGCAACTTCCCCTGCCAGGAGCTCTGGTACGCCTACGAACAGGGGCTCGGCATCGACGGCGAGTTTTCGACCGCGCGCAAGAAGGGGTGCTGCTCCTGAACATCCGCCCAGAGGGCTCTCCCGGATCACATCAACGATAACCAGAACCCCCTCGTCGTGCAGGACCTGGATCGACACATGCTCCAATCCATCGAGGCCCTGATCTTCGCTTCCGAGGAGGCCCTCACCTTCCAGGCCATCTGCCAGGTCACCGGATTCGACCTCAAGTACGCCGACCTCGAGGAGCTCGTGGCCACGCTCAACCGCGACTACGAGGCCACCGGCCGCACCTTCAGGATACACTGCATCGCCGGCGGCTTCCGCTTCCTGAGCGAACCGGAGCACGGCGACCTCATCCGCAAGCTGCTGGCGCCGGTCATCCAGAGGCGCCTTTCCCGCTCGATGCTCGAGGTACTGGCGGTGGTCGCCTGGCACCAGCCGGTGACCAGGGGCGAGATCCAGCAGATCAGGGGCGTCAGTCCGGACTACGCGATCGACCGCCTGCTCGAGCGCAGCCTCATCGAGGTTCGCGGCAGGGCGGACTCCCCGGGCAGGCCGCTGCAGTACGGGACGACCAGGGAGTTCCTCGACCTGTTCCACCTTCCGTCGCTGAAGGAGCTGCCGAAGCTCCGCGAGATCAGGGAGATCCTCCAGGAGCACGAGGAGCAGCAGTACCTTTCGGCCGCAGGCGGCGACGATTCGCCCGAAAACGGCCAAACCGACGAATTACAGGAAACGGAATGAAGAAGCAGGTTCAGGAAGAGAAGGTAAGGATCAACAAATACCTTGCCATGTGCGGCGTCGCCTCACGGCGGGCGGCGGACCAGATGGTGCTCGAGGGCAAGGTGATGGTCAACGGGCGTGTCGCCGACGAACCGGGCCTGAAGGTCGACCCCCGCAGGGACGAGGTGATCGTCAACGGCAGGATGATGGCCAAGCCGGAGGAGAAGAAGGTCTACATCCTCTTCAACAAGCCGAAGAACGTCATCACCACCAGCCACGACGAACGCGACCGCCAGCAGATCCTCGATTTCATCGATGTCAAGGAGCGGGTTTTCCCGGTCGGGCGCCTCGACCGCAGGAGCACCGGCCTCCTGCTCCTGACCAACGACGGCACGCTGGCCCACCGCCTCATGCACCCCTCGTCGGAGGTCCGCAAGGAGTACCTCGCCTACCTCGACACGAAGTTCCCGCCGGCGATGCTGCAGAAGCTCACCGGGGGCATGCGCCTCAAGGACACCGGCGAGAAGGTCAGCCCCTGCCGGGCGAAGATCCTCGACGAGGGGATGACCGTGCTCATCAGCATCCATGAAGGCAAGAACCACCAGGTGCGCCGCATGTTCAGTACGCTCGGCTTCGAGGTCAAGCGGCTCGACCGGGTCGCCTATGCCGGGCTGCTCCCGGGCGACCTCCGCCGCGGCGAGTGGCGCTACCTCAACCGCAAGGAGGTCGACCAGCTCTACCGCCTCTGCCCCGAAACCGAAAAGCCCTGAGGACCCTTATCTTTATCGCTATCGGTACCGAAATCGACAATCGACGTCTCCGATACCGATAGCGATAAAGAGGTTACCAGAGATTCGAACTGTTTTCCGATGTGCCGTTGAAATGAACCTGTGCTGAGCCGTGCCGGTCCTCCGTAACGCATGTCCGGAGGCAGGCCTTGCTCGTCGACAATGACATGCGGCAACTCATCGCCCCCCACGATGACCCACCATACCCTTCATCGGAGCCGGCGCCTGCTGGCTGCCGTGGCATTCTGCGCCTGCATGTCGTTACCGGATACCTCCCATGCCCTCGACCCCATCGAAGAGCTGCTCGACCGGAGCGAGCAGGAGGGGAGCGGCGCCGCCCTCGTCGAACTGCTCCAGGAGCTCCGCAACCGGCCGGTCGACGTCAACACGGCAACCGAACAGGAGCTGCTGCGGATCCCGCTGTTCACGGCGCTCGATGCCTCCCGACTGGTCGATTGGCGCGGCAGGAACGGCATGATCGGTTCAGCTGCTGATCTCGAAGCCGCCGTGGGGGTCGAGCGGGCCCGCGTGGCGGCGCCCTACCTCTCGTTCGGCCTGCCGAAGGCGTCGGGGCTGCCCGGCTCAGGCGGCGAGGTCAAGGGCAGTGTCTACGGAAGGGGATGGTGGGAGGTGCCGCCCCGGAAAGGCATCCTCAACGGAAAATACCAGGGCGGCAACCTCGGCCTCTCCAGCCGTGTCGAAGCATCGGCAACCAACTGGGGCTTTGCCGGCGTCCAGCAGCAGGATATCGGCGAACCGGATGCGGGGGACTTCCTGTCGTTCAGCATCCATGCGGAGCGTATCGGCATCGTCAGCCGGGCCGTCGCCGGAAGCTACCGGCTCAGCTTCGGCCAGGGGTTGCTGATCGGCCAGGGGCGCTATTTCACCAAGGGGACCGACCCGGTCGACGGGGTGGTGAGCTTCGACTCCTCGGTACGCCCCTACGCCTCGGCTTCCGAGGACAACTTCATGCAGGGCGCGGCCGTGAGCATCGCTCCGGGACCCCTCGAAATCACGGCCTTCGCATCGGGCATCAGGCTGGACGCGACGGTTACCGACGGCGTCGCCACGAGCGTGCAGGTCGATGGCTACCACCGGACCTCGACGGAACTGGCGCGGAAGGATGCGCTCTCCCTCGAAACGCAGGGCGCGAACCTCAAGTACCGGTATCGTTCCGGGGGGCTGAGCGGCGCTGTGGGGGGCACCATCGCCTCCTACCGTTACACGCTTCCGGTCGAATGGCTGGGCGGCGGCCGGGAGCGGCGCCTGGGTTCGCTGGAGGCCAGCGCCGTCTACGGTGAGGTGCAGGCCTTCGGCGAGGCCGCTTTTTCCCGGCAGCCGGAGGCCTGTTCCTGGATCGCCGGCCTCCAGGGGAGCCTCTCTGCCGGCGTTACCGGAGTTGCCTCGCTGCGTCATTACGCCACCGGCTACTTCTCACCCTTCGCCGGATCCTTCGCCGAGCGCGGAAACGACGGGGCGAACGAGGATGGGATCTACCTCGGCCTCAATGCAAAGATCCTGCGCAACCTCGACCTCGGGGCCTCATACGACCTCTTCAGGTTCCCGGAGCTTTCGGAGAGCTATCCGCTGCCTTCGTCCGGGCACGATGCGCGCATCAACGTCACCTGGCGGCAGGATGCCGAGACGACCTGGAGCGGCCTCTACCAGCACAGGCAGAGGTCCGACACGAAAACACAGACCGAGGCCGGCGGCTGGATCCAGTATGTCATGCCGGTCCCGATGACCACGAACCGGGTGCAGATGAATCTCGAGAAGCGCCTCTCCCAGCGCTTCACCGTCAAGACAAGGGGGGAGTACAAAAGCGTCGAAAGCCTCTTCGCGTCGGGGCGGTCGGTCGACCGCGGCTGGTTGTGCTACGGACAACTCAAATCGGCCTTCGGCCGGTTCGGCCTCACCTCCCGATACACCCGCTTCGTTACCGACAGTTACGAAGCGGCGGTCTATGCCTACGAGGATGACCTTCCGCTGGTCTACAGCCTCGGGACCTTCTCGGGCAGGGGGCAGGCGATGTTCCTGATGGTGAACTGGGACGCGGCCGCGAGCTTCAGGCTTGCCGCCAGGTACGAGGTCACCTGGTATGCCGACCGCACCTCCTACTCCAGCGGCAACGACCTGCGGGCGACTTCGTCACCGGCGGCCTTCAACCTGGGTGCGATCTGGAAATTTTAATTCCCGGCTGCTTTCCTGAGGCGGTCCCTGATGGCACGTCCGATCCCCTCTTCGGGCGGCAGTTCGCAGTAGATGGTGTCGATCCCCTCGGCGTCGCAGGCACGGAAGAAGCCGAAGAGCACCCTGGCGTACTCCTCCGACGAGCGGCAGCTCATGGTGCGGGCGAAACCAGCAGGGGGGGCGGAGAGGCCGATCCATGCCGAGGCCGGTGAGGGCGGCATCGATTCCGGCGGTTTGTCGAGCAGCACGATGGAGGCTTCGGGCGAGTAGTGCCGGTACTTCATGCCCGGGCTTTTCGGCGCTTCACCGGGTTTGCAGGAGGTGGCTACCTGCAGGCCGGGAACCAACTCCCGGAGCGCCTCGACTCCTATGGCGCCGCTTCTCAGCAGCAGGGGGGGATCGACCGTGCAGTCGACGATGGTCGATTCGAGGCCGATCGTGCTCGGCTCGCCGCGAAGCAGGCCGTCGATCCTGCCTCCCAGGTCGTGGAACACCGTCCTCCAGTCGGTCGGGCTCGGCCGGCCCGAGAGGTTTGCCGAAGGCGCGGCGACGGGATGGTGGCAGTGCTTCAGGAACTCCGCGGCCACCGGGTGGGAGGGGCAGCGGACCCCTATCGTCGGCAGCCCTGCCGAGACGATCCCCGGCACCGAACTCCTTTTCTTCAGCACCACGGTCAGCGGGCCGGGGAAGAATCGCGCGATCAGGGCATCGGCATGCGCATTGAGCCCGCAAGCAACCTCGCCGATCCGGTCCGGGCTGTGCAGGTGCACGATCAGCGGATTGTCCGACGGGCGCCCCTTCGCCCTGAAGATGCCGGCGACCGATTCGGGGCGGAACACGTCCGCGCCCAATCCGTAGACGGTCTCGGTCGGGAAGGCGACGATGCCGCCGCGGTTGAGGAGCTGCGCAGCCTCGATCGGGGAGTCGGTCACGATGGTCTGCAGGTGCATCGGCGGGGTCAGAAGCAGGTTGCGAGGTTGCCCATCGAGCCCGGGAAGAACCACAGGTAGCAGCACAGCCCGGCCATGGCCGCGGCTAAGGGGACGGTGATGTTGTCGTCGATCTTGAATCCGCCGATCCGGATGACGACCGCCTCGGCGAGCGTTCCGGCCGCGGCCATGGCGATTCCGGCCGGCAGCAGCAGGTGCGGCACGACCGCCGCGATGGCCACGGCCGACGCGAAGAAAGCCAGGCTTCCCTCGTAGCTCTTTTCACCGTACCGGTGCCGGCCGAATCGCTTGCCGACAAGCGCGGCTACCGTATCGGAGACCGAAACCATGGCGAATGCGGAGACGGCGATCATCTTCGGGAAGAGCGCGATCAGGATGAAGGCGGAAAGGGTGATCCAGGTCGCCCCGTTCAGGTGGACCCGGTCCTTCTGCAGCTCATGGTGCCGCAGCATCGGGGCGAAGGTGCCGTGGTACCAATCCGAGATAGCCGGCACGAAATTCTTCAGGATGTCCACGAACAGGAAGCCCGCCGTCAGGGGGGTCAGGATGGCAAGCGCCAGCTCACGGCTGATGCGGCAGTAGATCAGCGGGATCAGCAGCGAAGAGAGGTGGATCGCCTTTCGGGCGAACTCGTACCGGAAGTCGAGACGATCCGGCGCTTGGTCGATCTTGCCGGTTCTGAAGTGGTCGCTCATCGCGTGGGGCTGGTTCTGGATCGTTGTCCGCCGAAGTTCGCCGGATGGAATGCCTTGCGGAATATACACCGAAAAAGAGCTTCGCCGAAAGTTCGCGGCGGTTCGATTTTCAGGGAAATACCGTATTTTGAGCCGAACCCAACCAGTCACGATTCCGCATATGCCAGCAGAGAGCATCAGGGTGGCCGCCATCGACCTCGGCACCAACTCCTTCCATATGGTCGTCGTCGAGGAGAGCCCCGGCAAGGGGATCGTCGAGATCGACCGGGTCAAGGACATGATCTGCATCGGCCGGGGGAGCATCTCCACGAAGATGCTCGACGATCGGGCCATGCGGGAGGGTGTCGCCACGCTGAAGAAGTTCCTCGTGCTCGCGACCCAGCGAGGCGTCGAACCGCAGAATGTGATCGCTTTCGCGACCAGCGCCATCCGGGAAGCCCTGAACCGCGACCTCTTCATCGAGATGGTCAGGAAGGAGACCGGCCTCAGGGTGAAGGTCATCTCCGGCAAGGAGGAGGCGCAGTTCATCTACTACGGGGTGCGCAACGCGGGCCGGCTCGGCGAGACCCCCGACCTGCTGTTCGACATCGGCGGCGGTTCGGTCGAGTTCATCATCGCCTGCTGCGACGAGGTCCACCTGCTCGAGAGCCGGAAGATCGGGGTCGCCAGGATGCTGGAGCGTTTTGTCACCACCGATCCCATCTCTCCCCAGGAGCTGAAGCTGCTGGAGCAGTTCTGCGCAGCGGAGCTCTACTCTTCGGCCGAAAAGTCGAAGCGACTCGGCGTGTCGAGGGGGATAGCCTCTTCGGGCACGGCGCTGAACATCGCACGCATGATCAGGTCCGGCAGCGACGCCGACCAGTCCGGTGGGCTCAACCAGAGCGGCTTCACGCGGGAGGAGTTCGAGCGTTTCTACCGCTCGGTGATCCATCTCGATTCGTCTGCGAGGCGCAAGCTGACCGGCCTCGACGAGAAGCGGGTCGACCTGATCGTCCCCGGCATCATCCTGATCGATACCATCTTCAGGGTGTTCGGGCTGCAGGAGGTCGTAGTCTCGGAATCGGCACTCCGCGAGGGGATGGTGGTGCACTACGTCTCGGGCCTCCGTGGCAGGGGCGAGGGCGACGGCCGGCTCGACATCCGCCGCCAGAGCGTGGTGGAGCTGGGGTACCGCTGCAACTGGCACCGCCCCCATTCGCTGCAGGTGGCCAGGCTGTCGGTGATGCTCTTCGATCAGCTCCAGCCGCTGCACGGCCTCAAGCCGCACTACCGGGAACTGCTCGAGTACGCAGCCCTGCTGCACAACATCGGCGAGTTCATCTCGATTGCGGCCCACCACAAGCACAGCCAGTATATCATCATGAATGCGGACCTCCGGGGCTTCGCCCCCGCAGAGGTCGAGATCATCGGCAACGTCGCCCGCTACCACCGGAAGAACCCGCCTTCGGCCAAGCACCCCCTCTATGCCCAGCTCAAGCCGTCGCACCAGCGTGCCGTCGATGTGCTCTCCGGCATCCTTCGGGTCGCCAACGGCCTCGAACGGGGGCACCGCCAGAACGTGCAAGGCATCTCCTGCACCATCGGCGAGCAGGAGATCGTGCTCGATGCGGCCACGAAATACGAGCCCGACATCGAACTGTGGGCAGCCGAATCCCTGAAGCCCTGGCTCGAGGAGGTGCTTGGACGCACCATCCGGATCGAGGCCCGCGTGCAATGAACCCTCTCCACGAACGCCTTCGGCAGCCCGGTACGCTCTGGTTCGAGGCGACCGGGCCCGACGAGCGCCATGGCCAGTCGCTCCTCTTTGCCGATCCTGTCGAACTACTTCCCCTCTATGCTGGCGACGATGCCGCCGCCTGGTTCGGTCGGCTCGACTCGCGCCTGGCGGCTGGCTGCTGCCTTGCCGGCTGGATGGGGTACGAGGCCGGAACCCTCCTGGACCCTGCCCTGGCGAACTGCCTATGGCCTGCCGAGCCCGGGCGGCCGCTCGCCTGGTTCGGCGCCTACCGTGCTCCCGAGCGCTTCGCCCGCGAGGCCGTTGCGGCGATGGACGCCGTGCCACAAGGGGAGCGCTTCAGGCTCTCCTGCCTGGAGTTCGACCTTCCCGAAGCGGAGTATATCCGGCGGGTGGAGGCCCTGCGGGAGGAGATCGCTGCCGGCAACGTCTACCAGGTCAACTTCACCGGCCGTTTCAGCTTTGCGTTCGAGGGCAGCCCCCTGGCGCTCTACTCCTCGATGAAGCGGCAGCAGCCCTCCCCCTGGTCGGCCTTCCTCAACACCGGGGAGCGCTTCGTGCTCTCCTTCTCGCCCGAACTCTTCTTCACGCTCGAGGGGCTGGTGGCCGAGACCATGCCGATGAAGGGGACCGCGCCGAGGGGGGCGACCGACGAGGAGGATCGCGCAGCACGCGAGGGGCTCGCCTCCTGCCAGAAGAACCGGGCCGAGAACCTGATGATCGTCGACCTCCTGCGCAACGACCTCGGCAGGATCTGCGAGCCGGGATCGATAGGCGCCTCCGGGCTTTTCGAGACCCTGACCTACCCGACCCTGCACCAGATGGTCTCTACCGTGACGGGGCGGCTCCGCGACAGGTTGGGGCTCCAGGAGCTCTTCCGGGCGCTTTTCCCCTCCGGCTCGGTCACCGGCGCCCCCAAGGTGCGCGCCATGGAGCTTGTCCGAAGCCTTGAAACAGGGCCGAGGGGCGTCTACACCGGTGCCATAGGCTTCATGCTCCCGGAGGGGCGCATGGCCTTCAATGTCGCCATCAGGACGATCGAACTCGAAGGCGGACGCGGCGTGTACGGGGCGGGGAGCGGCATCGTCTGGGACTCCGACGCACAGCAGGAGTACCGGGAGTGCATGCTCAAGGCGCGGATCCTGACGGAACGCGCGGATGCTGCGCCGGGCATCTTCGAGACCATCCTCTGGAACGGCGCTTGGTTGCTCCTCGACGACCACCTCGGGAGGATGGAGGCGTCGTCCGAAGCCCTGGGGCTGGGCTTCGACCGGAAGGCGGCGATGCGGTCGCTCGAGGCGCTCGAGCCCCGGATGTCGGCCGCCAGGGGGGGCTTTCGGGTCCGGCTCGTGCTCGACCGGGCCGAAGGCGTCTCCGCTTCCGCCGAACCCTTCGTGCCGGATCGCCCGGGCCGGCCGGTCCAGGTCATGCTCGCCAGTGAGCGGGTGGACTCTTCGGATCCGATGCTCAGGCACAAGTCGACCGCCCGGGAGATGTACGACCGCGCCTACCGAGAGGCCATCGACCGGGGGTTCGGCGAGTGCCTGTTCCTGAACGAACGGGGTGAAGTTACCGAAGGTGCGATCAGCAACGTGGTTGCCCGGATCGACGGGCGATGGGTCACCCCGCCCGAGTCCTCGGGGCTGCTCAACGGCGTCTTCCGCCGCTACCTGCTCCGCACGAGGCCGTGGATCGCCGAGAGGGCGCTCACCATCGACGACCTCGGGCGGGCCGACCTGCTGCTGCTCTGCAATGCGCTCCGCGGCATCCGCATCGCCGAGTTCGGCGATCCTGCCGGTTGACGGGCAAGGGGTTGCTCCGTATATTGATTAGAGTGTCAGACGTCGACCAACCTCGCAACCAACCGCTCCGACCATGAGGGACCACACGCCGAACTTCAAGATGCTGGAGCTTTCCGGCGAGAGCAAGCAGCTCGTCAGGGATACGGTCGTCCAGCTGCTCGAAAAACTGGCCGGAGACGGCCAGCTGACATCCGAGGCGCGCCTCGAGTTCTGGGTGGAGATTCCAGGGGTCAGGCACGCGCGCGGCACCTTCCGCGGCGGCTGCCTCATGCCCGACAGCTATCTCTGCCTCTCCGACTGGTTCAGGGCGGGGAACCAGCCGATCGAGGCCACGGCGCACTACGCCGGCCATGAGCTTCCGCTCGACGAGGCGTGGAAAGACCTGCTCGACGAGCTCTATTACCAGATCGAGATCTTCACCTCGCAGGTCAGCCGGAACCATGGCATCACCGTTGAACTTTGGGCAGGCACCCGGGGCCGCCCCGAGT
Organism: Chlorobi bacterium Chlorobi_1; assembly: GCA_900299075.1. Classification (GTDB taxonomy): domain Bacteria; phylum Bacteroidota; class Chlorobiia; order Chlorobiales; family Chlorobiaceae; genus Chlorobaculum. The sequence continues at coordinate 19,865 of OMIK01000065.1, read as the reverse complement.
GCGAATGGCTCTATGCGGTTGACCGGAAGATCGAACTGCCATAACAGGACAGGGGACCTGAGGGACAAAAAGGAGATCCAGGACAGGGAGGAGGAGCCAGGCTCCGGGCCATCGTCTTTATCTTGCTCCCTGATGTCCCTTGAGCCCCGTTATCAAGCCCTCTTCTCCGGCCACTCGCAGATGTCGCTGATGGGACAGCTGCCGCACTCAGGCGTTTTGGCCTTGCAGGTGTAGCGGCCGTGGAGGAGGAGGTAGTGGTGGAAGTCGATCAGCTTCGCTTCGGGGATGAGCTTCACCAGCGCCGCTTCGGTCTCCTCGGGCTTCGAGGTGCTGCACAGGCCGATGCGGTTCGAAACGCGGTGCACGTGGGTGTCCACCGGCATCGCCGGGATGCCGAACGCGTTGCCCAGCACCACGTTGGCCGTCTTCCTGCCGACTCCCGGCAGGCTCTCCAGGGCCTCCCTCGACGCCGGCACCTCGCCCCCGAACTCATCGACCAGCCTGCGGCTCATCGCCAGGATGTTGGCCGCCTTGTTGTTGTAGTAGTTGATCGAGCTGATGAGGTTCCTGATGTCGTCCAGCTCCATGCGGCTCATGCTCGCGGCGTCGGGCGCCGCCCTGAAGAGCGCCGGGGTGAGCTGGTTCACCTTCCGGTCGGTCGCCTGGGCGGCCATGATGGTGGCGACGAGCAGCTGGAAGGGCGTCTCGAAATCGAGCTCGCTCTTCGGGTTGGGCCACACGGCCGAAAGCGCCTCTTCGACGAGGGCGATCATCTTGCTGTCAGGCATCCGCTTCTGTTTATGGGGACGCGTCCCCTTGTTTATTTCTCGCCGTCCGCCTTCTGCGACTTGGAATCAGAGTTGTCGATCAGGCCGCGGCCGCACTTCTGGATCCTGCCTTCCGCCTTGAGGTCGTTGAAGATGGCGTCGAGGATGCCGTTGACGAACTTGCTGCTCTTGTCGGTGCTGCTGAACTTCTTGGCGATCTCGATCGCCTCGTTGATCGAGACCTTCGGCGGGATGTCTTCGCAGTAGAGGATCTCGGCCAGCGCCATGCGGAGGATGTTCTTGTCGATGATCGCGATGCGGCTCATGTCCCAGTTGAAGGTGTGCTTGGCGATGTAGCCGTCGATCTCCTCGCGGTGCTTGACGATGCTGGCGACCAGGTGGTTGAAGAACTTCATGGCGTTCGCGTCGTCCATGATCTCTTTGCTGAGGAGCCAGTGGGTGGCGGACTCTACATCGACCTCACGGACCTCAAGCGTATAGAGCGCCTGGAGGATCTTTTCCCTGATCTGTCGTCGGTAGGTTTTCATGATGGCAATAATGATTGGGTGTTCAGGATCTCGGTGATGACCTCACCGGTCGCGGCAAAATTTTCAAAGAGCGCGCCCGGGTTGTGGGCGGCGAGCTCCTGCATGGAGAAGTTCCCCGTGGCGACGGCGATCGACTTCGCGTCCAGGACGCGGGCGCAGCCGATGTCGTGCGGCGTGTCGCCGATGATGACGGTCTCTGCGGGGGAGAAGCGGGTCCCGGTGCGCTGTTCGGCGCGGTCGACGGCTATGGGCGGGAGTTCGGTTCGCGCGAGGGCGTCGTCCGCGAAGGCGCCGAAGGGGAAGTAGTGGTCGATGCCGGGCAGCTGCAGCTTGTGGCGTCCGGATCGTTCGAAGTTGCCGGTCAGGAGCCCCAGGTGCACCCCGGAAAGGCGTGAAAGCCCGTCGAGGAGCTCCCGCACCCCTTCGAGCAGGGTGATGTCCGTTTTCTGCGTTCGTTGCCTGAAGAGCTCGATATAGGTTTCCCTGGCGCGGTCGAAACGCTCGGCGATCTCCCGGCGTTCGAGCCCCGAGTTCTCCAGCACCTCGTAGATGATCGCCCCGTCCATCTTCCCCGAGAAGTCGTGGCGGCCCGTGCTTCCCTCGGTTCCGTAGACCTCGATGAGGGCGTCGCCGAGGACGCGCCGGTTGATGCTTCCGACCTTGAGCAGGGTCCCGTCGATGTCAAACAACACGAGTTTGCGATGCATGGTCAGGCTGGTACCTCTTCTTCGGAACGTGCTTTTTCTATCTTCACGGGGATGAGCTTGGAAACCCCCTCCTCCTCCATCGTGACGCCGTAGAGCGCCTGGCACGAAGCCATGCTCTTTTTATTGTGCGTAACGATAATAAATTGGGTGTTATTCTCAAATTTTTTCAGGAGCTTGATGAACCTCCCGACGTTGGCGTCGTCGAGCGGCGCGTCGACCTCGTCGAGGATGCAGAAGGGGCTCGGCTTGACCAGGTAGATGGCGAAGAGCAGCGACAGGGCCGTCAGGGCCTTCTCGCCTCCGCTGAGCTGTTCGATGGCCAGCGGCTTCTTGCCCCTCGGCTTGGCGACGATCTCGATGTGCGCTTCGAGCGGGTCGTCGTCGTCGCTGTGGATCAGCAGGTCGACCTCGTCCTGCGGGTCGAACAGGTCATGGAAGATCCTGATGAAGTTGCGCCTCACCTCGGTGAAGGTCGTCCTGAACTTCTCGAGCGCCGTCCGGTTGATCTCCTCGATGGTCTCGCGGAGCTGCTGCTCGGCGTTGACCAGGTCCTCTTTCTGCGAGGTGAGGAAGTCGAGCCGCTCCTTCTCCATCTCGAACTCCTCAAGCGCCAGCTCGTTGATCGCGCCGAACTGCTCGCGCTGCTTCTGCAGGTAGGCGAGCCGCTCCTTCGAGCCCTCGAGGTCGAACTCCAGGGGCATGAGCGCCGGCATGGGCTCCAGCTCGACGCCGTAGCGCTCCATGACCGTGGTCCGGAGGTGGTCGATCTCCTGTTCGATCCTTGTCCGCTGCCCGCCGAACTCGAGCATCAGCTGCATGGAGACCTCGTGCTTGCGGCGCATGTCGCGCAGCACGGAGAGCGCATCGTGGTTCCTCGTCTGCAGGTCGCGGTAGGCCGATTCGAGCTCGTTCAGCGACTGCTGCAGGCGGCCGGAGGCCACCAGCGCCTGTTCGTGGGCTTCGCCGGCCACGGCTATGGCGCCGGCGAGTTCGTCGACCTCCTTCCGGCAGGAGTCCCCCTCCCGCTGCAAGGCGGCCAGCTCGTCGCCGAGCGTGCGGACGGCCTGTCTGCAGGCGTCGATCCTGAATGCGTGTCGCTCCCGTTCGAGCTGCGCGTCGCGGTAGCGACCCTGCTGGGCCTGCACCTCGGCGTTCAGCGTCCGGCTGCGCGACTCCTCTTCGGTCAGCGCCTCCTGCATCGCGGCGAGGCGCTGCTGGATCCTGGCCTCCTCTTCCTGGAGGCGTGCGTATTCGGGTCCGATCCCTTCGAGCAGCGCCTCCACCTCGGCCACCGATGCCTGGTGCGACGCGGCCTCGTCGGCCGTACGCTGCACCTGGTCGGCCCTCGACTGGGTCTCGGCCTCGATGCGCGCCAGCCGCCTTTCGATCGCCCCGATCTCCTGCTCGGCCGTCGCGGCGGCCCGCCTCGCCTCGTCGGGCCTGATGGAGTCGAACTCCCTGCGCAGGCGGGCAAGCTCCGTTTCGGTTTCGGCTATTGATGCGGCGCCCAGCTTCAGCTCCTTCTGCAGCTGTTCCCGCTCGGCCTTCCTGCCGAGCCTCAGGCTTTCGCTGCCTTTCGCGCTGCCCCCGAAGAGCAGCCCCTTCGCGCTGAACTTCTCGCCGTCGGCCGTGACGAACCGCGCTTCGGGATGGCTGGCGGCGAGCGACTCGGCCGTCGCCAGGTCGGGCACCAGGTAAGTGTTCTGGAGCAGCAGGAGGAGCGCCTTCGATGCCTCCTCGGGGCAGCCGGCCACATCGCACATCCTCACGGCGCCGTCGATCCGGGGGTAGTCTGCAACGGAGCTGGCGTTGACCAGGTCGAGCACGACGAAATGGACCCGCCCCTTGTCACCCCTGACCAGGTTCGAAACAGCTCCCTTCGCCTCGTCGAGGTTGCGGCAGAGGTAGTAGCCGAGGCTTTCGCCGAGGGCCGCGTTGAGCGCCTTCTTGTGACCGGCCTCCACCGAGAGCAGGTCGGAGAGGCAGCCGATACCCGGCCTGCCGTCGCGGTGCTTCTCGAGGTAGGCGACCCCTTCGGGAAGCCCTTCGAATTTCTCGAGGATCGAATCGCAGAGGATGAGCTGGTTGTTCAGGCGGTCATGCCTGCCGCGGAGCGAGAGCAGCTGCTCCTTGAGCCCCTCCATCTTTTCCGCGGCCTCGCGCTTCCGCTTCCCGAGGAGCTTCTCCTCGGACCTGGAGGCTTCGAGTCGCGCGCGCTTCTCCTTCAGCTGTGCCTCGGCTTCGGCCCGTTCGGGCGCCGCCCTTTCGGCAAGTTCCTCGATCTCCCGCCGGCGCTGCTCGAGCCTTGCCAGCGATCCGGCGAGGTGCTCCCTCTTGCTCTGCTGCGACTGCCTCGACAGGTTGAGCGCGTTGACCGAGCGCTGTGCCTCGGCCGCCCGCTGCCGCACCTGCTGCAGCTCGCGCCGCTTCAGGTCGAGGCCGCCGTTGACGCTTTCAAGCTGGCGCTTCAGCGCTTCGTACGCCTCGAGGAGCCCCGCGCAGCCGGTCTCGAGCGGCGCCTGCCCTGCGGCGAGCTCTTCGGACAGCGCCTGCTGTTCGGCGAGCCTGCGCTGCTTCTCCCCGGTCGAAAAACCGATCCTCTCGATGGAGAGCTGGAGGTTCTTCCGCTTCTCCTGGAACTGGAGGAGGAGCTTCTCCTGGTCGTGGACGGCGGCGTTGGCGGCGTTCAGTTCCCGCTGGGCCTCGGCGAGGCGCCCTTCGAGGTCGAGCTGCTTCAGCTCCTCCTCCTGGTGGGTGCTGTCGAGGGTGGCGATCTTCGCGGCCAGCTCGTGGCTCTGGCGCTCCTCGGCTGCGCTCGAGTCGCGCAGCGGCCGCAGCCGGTCGTGGAGCTCGCCCATGGCGATGCCGGAGATGGTGAGGTCCAGCGTCCGGAGCTCGTCGCGGATCTCCTTGAGGCGCTCCGCCTTCTTGACCTGCAGCTTGAGCGATCGCACCTTCTTCTCCACCTCGGCCAGCACGTCGTCCACCCTCGCCAGGTCGCGGCTTGCGCTCTCGAGCTGGCGGAAGGTCTGCTTGCGGCGCTGCTTGTAGCGCGTGATGCCCGCGGCCTCCTCGAAGAGCTTCATCCGCTCCTCGCTCTTGTTGCTGATGATCTCCTCGATCATCTTCAGCTCGATGACCGAGTAGGCGTCGCTGCCCATGCCGGTGTCGGCGAACAGGTCGAGGATATCCTTCAGGCGGCACGGCACCTGGTTGAGCAGGTAGTCGCTGTCCCCGCTGCGGTAGAGGCGGCGCGTCACCGTGACCTCGGTGTACTCGGTCGGCAGGACGTTGCGCGTGTTCTGGATGGTGATGGAGACCTCGGTGAAGCTGAGGGGCTTGAGGTTCTTGGTGCCGTTGAAGATGATGTTCTCCATCTTCGGCGACCGGAGGAGCTGGGATTTCTGCTCGCCGAGCACCCAGCGGATGGCGTCGACGACGTTGGTCTTGCCGCAGCCGTTCGGGCCCACGATGGCGGTCAGCCCCTTGTCGAAAGAGATCCTGACCCGGTGGGCGAAACTTTTGAATCCGAAGAGCTCGATTTTCGACAGGTACATAAGAACAGGGAGTTATCGGTCTGCGCCAAGCCGCATCTGTTCCGCCGGCAACCGTTTCCTGTCTTGTCGGCAGAGGGTGAAATTTAAGAAAAAAAGCGGCATACGGGAAAAGGGATTCGTGTCACGCGGAGCCGCCGCAGGAGTCGCGGAGCGCCCCCACCACGGAGCGTGACTGGCGCGCGGCCGCGACGTCGTGCACCCGCAGGATGTCGGCTCCGCCCAGCAGCGCGATGGTGTTCGCGGCGGTGGTGGCGTCGAGACGCTCCGACGGGGGAGGGATCTCCCGGCCCTCCCTGCGGATCGCCTGGCCGAGGAACGACTTCCTCGACAGGCCGGCCAGCACAGGGCAGCCCAGCGCGTGCAGCTCGTCGAGGCGGGCGAGCAGCAGGAAGTTCTCCCCGACGCTCTTGCCGAAGCCGATGCCGGGATCCGTGACGATCGATTCGACCCCGTGACTCCTGGCGATGCCGACCGAACGCTCGAGGAATGACCGCACCCTCGCGACGATGTTCCCTTCGCCGCCTCCGGTGTCGTGGCTCCAGCGCATCTCTCCCGGCCTGACGGGGGTGTGCATGAGCACGGCCCCGCATTTCCGGCGCCCGCAGAGCGGAGCCATGGCGGGGTCGAAGGTGAAGCCCGAGATGTCGTTCACGATGTTCGCCCCGGCGTCAAGCGCCGCTTCGGCGACCGCGGCCTTCCAGGTGTCGATCGAGATGTGCACTCCGGAGCGGCTGCGCAGGAGGGCGATGAAGCGGGCCGTCCGTTCGATCTCCTCTTCGGCGCCCACCGCTTCGGCCCCCGGCCTCGTGGACTCGCCGCCGACATCGATGATCTCCGCCCCCTCGTCGACCATCCGGAGGGCGCAGTCGAGCGCCTTTTCCAGGTCCGTGGCTGCTGTGGCGCCGGTGAAGCGCCCGCCGTCGAAGAAGGAGTCGGGGGTGAGGTTCACCACTCCCATGATGGCGGGGCGCGAGCTCAGGTCGAGCAGCTTTCCCGCGCAGTCGAGGCGGTATCCCGCCCGGTTTCGGTCAGTGGAGGTCATGGGATGCGATGGTCAGACGATTCCGAAAGGTACGGGTATGAAGGTGAGTACGAAAACGGCGATGCAGAGCCATCCGGCGATCCGTCGCGGCCTCGAGAGCCGCTGCCGGTGCATCAGCGCTGGATGCCTCGTTCCGAGCAGGCGGACCAGCACGAACGCCCAGACCATCCAGCCGGGCCACGACCACTGCAGCAGCTGCGGCGGGAAGGCTGATGCGGCTTCGGGCAGGAGCAGCCCGGCGATCCCGGCGGAGAATGCCGGCAGCCCGAGCAGCGTGATGAAGGCAAGGAAGATGCGCGCCGTCCGCTCGTGCCCTCTCCGGCCGAACATGGCGTAGACGACGTGGCCGCCGTCGAGCTGCCCCACCGGCAGCAGGTTCAGCGAGGTCACCAGGCAGCCGAGCCAGCCGGTGAAGAGGAACGGGTAGTGGTACATCTCGCTCATCGGCGGTAGCCCCTTCGGGGCGATGAGGGTTTCGAGCAGCAGGTAGAGCAGGTTCCTGCCCAGGAAGAGCGATCCCGGCCCGGGTGCGGGCACCCCCCCCTTCGCGAGGTACTCGGGATGTATCGTGTAGATGTACCCCTCCGGAGGCAGGTGCAGGAAGCCGTAGAGCAGCAGCCCCAGCGCGACCGCGAAGCCGGCCAGCGGCCCCGAGGCCCCGGTGTCGAGCAGCGACTCCTCGTCGGGGAAGGGGTCCCTGACCTTGATCACCGCCCCCATCGTGCCGATGTTCAGCATGAAGGGGAGCGGTGGCATAGGGATGTAGTAGGGCAGGGTCGCCCTGATCCGGTGCGCAGCGGTCGCAAAGAAGTGGCCGAACTCGTGCACGGTGAGGAATACGACCAGGGAGAGCGAGAAGGGGAGCCCGGTCCGCAGTCCGGAGAGGAACGGCAGCACCCCTTTGCCAAGGTCGGCAGGCCTGCCGATCCAGAAGGTCCCTGCCCAGGTCGTGCAGAGGAGCGTCGCGGCGAACAGGAGTGCGTGCAGCGGGTAGTTCCGGCCGTGGCCGGCAGCCTGCTGGCTGCCGAAGAGGGTCGCGTCTGTTCGCATGGTCCGTTCAGGCCGAAGGTCGACGCCCCGGCATCAGGGCTTCTCTTTTCCGCCGTTCTCCTTCTCCTCGCCGAAGGTCGCGGCGAGCCCATTGGCCAGCTCATCCTTTTCGGCAGGGGTCAGCTTCGCCTCGGGATGCGCAGGCAGGTAGAACCACGGCGGCATCTTTCCATTCCGGGTCTCGCCGGCAGCCTCGTCGCCGTCGTTCTTTCCCGGCCGGCCCCATTCGGAGACGTTGAACTTCTTGCGTCCGATCTTCACGTCGATGGCGGTCACCCAGGATGCGGGCGCGACGCTGCTGTACCAGGGCCAGACGGTCTCGTTCGAGTGGCAGTCCTTGCAGGCGCGGTCGAACAGCTCCCTGGTGCGGGGGCTGTCCCATTTTGGAGTGCCGGTCACCGGCGGATTCGTGTGTTCCCTGCCGAAGGGGACGAGCTGGATGAGCACGAGGACGGCGGCCGTCCCGGCGAGTGCTTTGCCTATGTTCATGATCGCGGGTTCAGTTTTGATGGTTGGCGGAAGCGATGATCTTGCATGGTCGGTAAAATATAAGCAATCGTCCCGTCATTGCGGGTTCGTCAGCTGGCATCAGGACTCCATCCTGACGGTCAGCATGCTCATTGGCCAGATGGCATCGACCCGGTGGGCGCGCCTGCGGGTGGCGACCTCCGCGATGATGTCGAGCTCCAGGTCGCTGTAGAACTTCCTCGCTGAGGTGAATGCATCGTCGGTGAACTCGGGGATCCCCTGCAGGCTCGCCACGGCCGGCACCCCGAGCAGCATGAGCGGGCTCCGCTGTCCGTCGATGCCGACGAATGCCGCCGCGCCGAGGCTCTCCGCGCCGGCGATCATGAGCGCGAGCTGGCCCGGAGTGAAGTGGTGCAGGCTCTGCGAAACCAGCACCAGGTCGAACGTGCCCTTCCCGAGGCCATCCAGCTCGAAGGCGTTGACCACTTCGAACCCCACCGCCACTCCTCGGCCGGCCGCCGCAAGCCTGCCGGCCGAGACCGATTCCGGCACGATATCCGACGCGGTGACCTCGAGCCGGATCCCTTTCTCCCGCGCATGTTCCGCCAGGGCGAAGGCGAGCCCGCCAGATCCGGATGCCAGCTCCAGCACCCTGACCGTGCCGCCGCGCTGCTGCGAAAGTTCCGTAATCAGCGGTTCGAGCAGCTCCACCTGCAGCCGGTAGATCATGGTCAAGCCGTTCATCCGGTCGAGCGCCCGGACCATCTCCGCCTTTCTGGCGCCATCGGTGGCAGGGTCGTCCATATGCTCCAGGTCGCCGCACCGCACCACCCTTTCGAACAGTTCGAGCAGCACGAAACCTGGCCCGAGCTCACCGGCCACGGCGAACCGCTCCTCGGCGAATTTCTCCAGGAAGCGGTCCGTGGCGGCTTCCAGCTCTCCATGGCCGTTCCATTCTTGGGGGAATTCTCCTCGCGAGCGTAGCCGTTCCAGGGCAAGGAGGCCTGTCGTCCTGAGCTGTAGCATGGGCGGTCGTTTTCGTTCAATGGGGCGTGCGGGGATAGCTCAATATAAGATTTGCGGGATGATCCCGGCAACAGGCCGCCGATTCGCTTGGGACCGAAAAAAATCAGCGGACAAAAAAATCGGGGAATTTTTCCGGAGGGGTTTTGATTTTGTGTAATTGATACTAAATTAGTATCAAATCAAGGAGGCCATGAAGATACTCAACAAGCATAGCGATTACGCCCTTCGCGCCCTGATCACCCTGGGCATGAACCCCGCCAGCCGGATCTCCGCCAAGGCGCTCTCCGAGAGCCAGGGGATCCCCTACCAGTTCCTCAGGCGGATCCTCCAGGAGCTCATCCGCCACGGCCTGGTGAGCTCGAAGCAGGGGGCGGCAGGCGGCGTGGCGATTTCGGCGGACCCCGACCGGATCATGGTGCGGGAGGTCATTTCGATCTTCCAGGGGCCGGTGCAGATCTCCGAATGCATGTTCCGCAGGCAGCTCTGCTCGAACCGGGCAAACTGCGTGCTGCGCCACGAGATCATGCGCATCGAGCAGATGGTGGACGACGAGTTCGGGAAGGTCTCCGTCGGCAAGCTCATCGCCGACCTCCGGCGGGTCGAGGCGGCAAGGGGCGGCCAGCAGGTTCAGCAACAACCATAAGTAACTACCGATCATGAAGCGACAGATCATCACCATAGAGGAAAAGCTCTGCACCGGCTGCGGAGAATGCATCCCGGCCTGCCCCGAGGGGGCGCTGCAGGTCATCGACGGCAAGGCCAGGCTCATCAGCGACCTCTTCTGCGACGGCCTCGGAGCCTGCGTCGGCAAGTGCCCGACCGGGGCCATGCGGGTCGAGGAGCGCGAAGCAGAGCCCTACGACGAGCGCCGGGTCATGCACGAGAGCATCGCCAAGGCCGGACCGAACGTCATTGCGGCGCACCTCAGGCACCTCATGGAGCACGGCGAGGAGGGCTACCTCCGCATCGCGCTCGACTACCTTGCGGAGCAGGGAATCGCCAACCCGCTCGACAGCGAGGCTGCCGGCAAGGCCGCTGCCCACGCGCACCACGGCGGCGGATGCTCCGGAAGCAGGATGATGGACCTCAGGGGGAACGTAAATCCGGCACCTGCCGTTACGGCAACTACCCCGACAACCGCCCCGGGAGAGCTTCGCCAGTGGCCCATCCAGCTGCACCTCGTCACCCCCATCGCACCCTATTACCAGGGCTCGGACCTGCTGCTCGCCGCCGATTGCGCCGCGTTCGCCATGGGCGACTTCCACGCGAGGCTGCTCAGGGGCCGGAGCCTGGCTATCGCCTGCCCGAAGCTCGACGTCGAGATGGAGCGGTATGTCGAGAAGCTGACCGCCATGATCGACATGGCGAAGGTGAACACCATCACCGTGGCCATCATGGAGGTCCCCTGCTGCGGCGGCCTGATGGGGCTGGTCTCCAAAGCCCTCGAGCGGGCCCATCGCAAGGTGCCGGTCAAGCAGATCGTCGTCGGCATCTCCGGGGATCTCCTCTCGGAGGAGTGGGTTTCATGCTGAAGGACGCACTCGGCGCCTGGCGCGGATCGGCGCAGGAGATCTCGAGGGTGATCGAAAACAACCCGGCGAATGCCGAGGCCTGGTACAACCGGGCATCGGTCAGGGCCGCCGAGGGTGAGGTGGATGGCGCGCTCAGCGACTTCACCATGGCCCTCAATCTCGGGTTGCGCTACCGGGAGAGCATCGTGGCCTATGGCAACCGCGGCCTGCTCCGGTACGAGAGCGGCGACTTCCGGGGGGCTGAAGACGATTTCAGCGCGGTCATCGAACGGAGGCCGCGGCAGAAGAGCCTTTTGAAAGCGGCGCTCCTCAAGCGGGCTGCCGCACGAGAGAAACTCGGCGACAACGACGGGGCGGCCGCAGACCGGCGGTTCGCATCGATCCTGTCGCCGGCACATGACCAACAATAAAACAACAAGGAGAACGATATCATGAGCATGCATTGCGATCAGTGCCAGGAGAGCATCAGGGGAACCGGATGCAACGTCCGCGGCGTCTGCGGCAAGGATGAAATCACCGCCAAGCTGCAGGATACCCTCGTCTACGCGGTCGAAGGGCTTGCCCTCTGTGCAGACGGACTCGGCGGGACCCTCGACCGTAAATATGGCCAGTTCATCAGCGAGTCGCTCTTCGTCACGGTGACCAACACCAACTTCGACGACGACTTCATCGTCGACCGCATCCGCAGGACCCTCACCGTCCGCGACGAGGTCAGGGCGATTGCCGGCAAGACCCCGGCTCACGACGCCGCCTCCTGGAACGGCACCACCCTTGACGAGTTCGTCGCCAAGGCACTCACCTGCGGCATCGACAGCCTCAGCGAGAACGAGGACCTTCGCTCCCTCAAGAGCCTTATCCTGTATGGCCTTAAGGGTCTCGCGGCCTACACCGACCACGCCGCCGTGCTCGGCTACCACGACGACAGCATCTACGCCTTCTACGTCAAGAGCCTCGCCGCCCTGACGAAGGAGCAGACGGCCGACGAGCTGCTCGCCCTGGTGATGGAGACCGGCGCAACGGCGGTCACGGCGATGGCCCTGCTCGACAAGGCCAACACCACCACCTACGGCAACCCCGAGATCACCACGGTGAAGACCGGCGTCGGCAGCCGTCCCGGCATCCTCATCTCCGGCCACGACCTGCGCGACATGCAGGACCTGCTCGAACAGACCGAGGGGACCGGCGTGGACGTCTACACCCATTGCGAGATGCTTCCGGCCCACTACTACCCGGCCTTCAAGAAGTACAGCCACTTCGTCGGCAACTACGGCAGCGCCTGGTGGGCGCAGGACCGCGAGTTCGACACCTTCAACGGCCCGATCCTCATGACCACCAACTGCATCGTGCCGGTCAGGGAGTCTTACCGCAGCCGCATGTTCACCACCGGCATGGCCGCCTACCCGGGCCTGAAGCACATCCCGGCGCGTCCCGAGGGCGGCTCGAAGGACTTCTCCGAGCTCATCGAGCTGGCGAAAACCTGCAAAGCCCCGGTAGAGCTGGAGAACGGCGAGATCGTCGGCGGCTTCGCCCACACCCAGGTGCTGGCTCTTGCCGACAAGGTGGTCGACGCGGTCAAGTCCGGCGCGATCAGCCGCTTCGTGGTCATGGCCGGCTGCGACGGCCGCCACGCTTCCAGGCAGTACTACACCGACGTGGCAGAGGCCCTGCCGAAGGACACGGTCATCCTGACCGCCGGCTGCGCCAAGTACCGCTACAACAAACTGCCGCTCGGCGACATCGGCGGCATCCCGAGGGTGCTCGACGCCGGCCAGTGCAACGACAGCTACTCGCTGGCCGTGATCGCCCTGAAGCTCAAGGAGGTGTTCGGCCTGGAAGACATCAACGACCTGCCGATCTCCTTCGATATCGCCTGGTACGAGCAGAAAGCGGTCACCGTGCTCCTGGCGCTCCTCTACCTGGGCGTCAAGGGCATCAGGCTCGGGCCAACGCTTCCCGAGTTCCTTACCCCGAACGTCGCCGGCGCGATCGTCGAGAAGTTCGGCCTGAAGCCGATCGGTACGGTCGAAGCCGACATCGAGGCCATGATGGCCGGGAACTGAGTTTCGGTTCCGAAAATCTGAAATGCAAGGCGGCGCTGCAAGGCGCCGCCTTGCGTTTGAGTAAGACGATATTCTCCAGCCCCGCTCCGGTGCGGCAGGCGGGATGGCACGGGACGCCGTGCCCCTACGGATCGGTGCATTCTGTGGGCCTGTTCCCTGGGTACGCTCTGCTTTTCGGCCAAATTCTGCGAAGAGTATTTTTTTATATATTCAACTTCGCGACACTCCCCATCCCGTCGTGTGCAGTAGTGCGGTTTGTACCCCCTTTTTTCAGTTCGCTAATTCACCCCGGACAAGGCGGATCTACGCCGTGCCGGTTGTCCGACATCTTCAGGGGCAGGACCAGGCAGTTTCCGGTTCCGCCGAATCCTCTGGCCGGAGGCCAGCAGCATGGCGTTTTTCAGGAACATCTGCCTTATCGAGGCCCCGCAGGCATTCGTGACCCCTTTCCCGAGGTTCATCACCGACTGCATCGGCGTCTGCTACCTGGCTTCGGCGGTCGAGGATATCGCCGAGAGCCTGGTCATCCCTGACAACTACTACAACGACCGGCTGCCGGAGAGCTTCGAACGCCTCATGCAGCGGCGTCCGATCGACCTGGTGGCGATCTCCTCCATGACCGGCGGCTTCAACAACGCGGTCCGCCTCGCCGAAATAGCGAAACGGTACGGGGCGTTCGTCGTCATGGGCGGCTTCCACCCGACCGCCCTGCCCGAAGAGGTGCTCAGGCTAGACTGCGTCGACCTCGTGGCGATCGGGGAGGGGGAGGCTACCTTCAGGGAACTGGTGCAGCGGGGACCGTCGCGCGACGTCAAGGGGCTCGCCTGGCGCGAAGGCGGCGGCATCGTCCAGACCGGCCAGCGCGACCTGATCGACGATGTCGACGCCATCCGATTCCCGATGCGTGCCCTCAGGCCGGAGCGCTTCGGCGAGCGTGGCGGCGACTACACCATCGACACCATCTACACCTCCCGGGGGTGCCCATGGTCGTGCTCCTTCTGTGCCAACGACAAGATGCACCGGAACTGGCGCGGCCGGAGTCCCGAGAACGTCGTTGCGGAGATCGCAGCGCTGCACAGTCCGGACAAGAAGAAGCTGCTCAAGATCTGGGACGCCAACTTCCTGACCAACATCAAGCGGGCCGAGGCGATCTGCGACCTGATGCTCGAGCGCGGCCTGACCAATTTCAGGATCATGACCGAAACGAGGGCAAAGGATATCGTGCGCGCGGAGCGCATCCTCGAGAAGCTCCGCGCCGTCGGGCTCAACAAGGTCGGGCTCGGCATCGAGAGCCCCAATCCCCAGACCCTCGAGCTCATGAACAAGAAGAACTCCCTCGACGACGTCAGGAGCGCCATCGGCCTGCTCGGGCGCCACGGCATCGGGGCGGAGGGCTATTTCATCATCGGCCACCACTCGGAGAGCGAGGCCGACACCATGGCTTACCCCGAGTGCGCCAGGACGCTCGGCCTGAAGCAGGCGCTCTTCATGTCGATGACCCCCTATCCCGGCACGAAGATCTTCGAGGAGTACCGGAGCGAGGGCGACATCACCTCGACCGACTGGGACCTCTACAACAACTTCTCGCCGGTCGTCAGGACTACCAGCATGCAGACCTCCGACCTGGTCCGGATGATGGCCTACTGCAACGTGGCCTTCTGCGACTACCGCTCGGTGCTCAAGCGGCAGAGCGAGGGGGCGGCACTCCTGGTGCTGCTTCGGGATATCCTCCAGCTGGTCTTCCTCTTCAGGGTCAACAAGACCCTCAGCCGCGACGAGGTCGCCACGATCGTGTTCGAGGCCTTCGACCGCTACCTGGGGAGCCGGCCGCGCATCGAGTACTCCCCGAAACCCTCCTCCAGGCCGCTCCGGGAACCTATCTCCTTCAGCCTCGAGCACCCCTCGGGCAGGAGGGTCGATTGCATTATCCGCCAGCATGACGGGCTGAGGTCGATGAGTTTGAACGAATCGGGACGAGGCGGCGCGTCGGCCGGGCCGGTCATCCGGCTTTCCGAGGTGGTCGATGCGGCCTGGTCGGTCCCGATGGATATCCTCATGCGCATCCTCTACCGGAACGAGCTCATGCGCAACAACCCCGGCCCCCTGGGCCGTCGACAGCTCTTTGCGCTCATCGCCGACCGCGACGTCCGCCGTGCGGCCGCCCGCATGGCCAGGCTCTACCGGGGCTGTTTCAGGGGTGCGAAAGGTCGCTGAATTCGTATATTCAGCTCGTTCGACACAAGTTCCACTCCTCTCCGGTCCTCTGCGATGATCAAAGCCGTCCTCTGGGACAACGACGGCCTGCTGCTCGACAGCGAGGCCCTCTTCTTCGACCTGACGAAGTCCTTTTTCGCCGGGGCGGGGCTTGCCATCGACGACGCCTACTGGGGCATCGAGTACCTCGGCAACGCGAAGCGCAGCGCCCAGATCGCCCGTGAGCTGGGATTGCCGGACGAGGTCGCCGGCCCGCTGCTCGACCGGAGGAACGAGGCCTTCGTCGAGCGCATACGGCACACCGTGCCGCTCATGCCGAAGGTACGGGAGACCGTCGAGTCGCTCAGCGGGGTGGTGCGCCAGGGGCTGGTCACCGGAAGCCCCCGCGACAAGGTCGAGCTGATGCACGGCCCCGACGGCCTGCTCGGGCACTTCGAGGTGATCGTCACCGACGACGACGTTTCGATCTCCAAGCCCCACCCCGAACCCTACCTCAAGGCGCTCGACCTGCTCGGCATCACGGCCGCAGAGTGCCTCGCGGTCGAGGATTCCCGCCGGGGGCTCGACGCCGCCCACGCCGCAGGTATCGATTGCATCGTCGTGCCGAACGCCCTGACCAGGGTGCAGAGCTTCGAAAAGGCCTATGCCGTCGAGGCCGACGTCTCTGGGGTGATCCGGCACCTGCAGGCCCGGAACGGGCTTTCCCGATAAAAGTGTAAATTCCGACAATCCGGTATCCAAAACACGTCACCCGTTTCGCGCGAGGGCATGCCATTGCTTCACACGACCACCGCCCATGACCAGCATCGCCGCATCGACGGCCCGACGGTGGCCGCAGCCGCGATCTCGGTGCTCGTGTTCGCCTATGTGGCGGCGCGCGCGGCCACGATGTGCATCACGCTCGACGAGGCGGCCACCTACAACGGCCACGTCACCAACGGGTGGTTGCAGATCCTCCTCTTCCGCACCGACGGCCTCCCCGACAACAACCATCTGGTCAACACCCTGCTCGCCAAGCTCTCGGTGAACCTCTTCGGCCTCTCCGAACTGAGCCTCAGGCTGCCCGTGCTGCTCGGCTGCCTCCTCTACCTGACCGGCGTCAACCTCAGCCTCAGGCAAGCCGTCTCCGGCTGGAAGGTCGTGCCCGGCCTGCTCGCGGTCGGCATGAACCCCTATGTGGTCGACTTCCTCGGCGTCGCCCGCGGCTACGGCCTCGGCCTCGGCTTCACCGCGCTCGGCCTGGCCGCCCTGCTCCGAGCCTTCGCGGAGTCGCCCGGAAGGATCAGGGAGGGTGCAGCCCGGCTCGCCATCGTGCTGTTCGGGCTTGCCGCGCTCTCGAACCTCTCGTTTCTCCTGGTCCTTGGCGCCGGGCTCCTCCTCGTGGGCGGTTTCGTCACCCTCCGGGGGATCTCCGGCCAGCAGGTGCCGGAACCTGCCTCCTCTCCGTGGCCGCTCCTCCTGGTCAAGCTGCTCCTGCCCGGCATTCCCTTCATCGCCTACTCCATGCTGCCGCTCCACGTCATCCGCCAGTGGAAGCTCTTCGGCGAGGGCGGCGATACCGGATTCTGGCACGACACGGTCGGCGGCCTGGTCAACGGCACCGCCTACTACGACCGCTGGTTCTGGAGCTATCTCCACCTGCTGACAGGCTGGGTTGTCGCTGTCGTCCTCTTCGTCCCCGTGGCCCTTTTCATCCTGCGCCGCCTCGACCAGCGACACTTCGCCGTGCTCGCCGTGCTTGCCGGCATGACCTTGGCTGTCGCCGTGGCGAGCGTCGCCCAGCACCACCTGATGCATGTCGCGTTCCTGCAGGGGCGGCGGGGCATCTTCCTTATCCCGCTCTTCCTTCTCGCAGCTGCGGCGGTCGGCGATCCGCCCCGTAACGCCTCGGCCTGGTACGCCCTGCCGGCAAAACTGCTCGGCTTTGCCGTGCCGGCGGTGCTGGCCGTCCACGACGTCGCCTCGGCCAGTCTCGACCGCATCTACGACTGGAACTACTTCGGCGGTTCAAGGAGCGCCATGCTCACCCTCAGGGATGAGGCCGTCCGGCTCAACCCCGGCAGGCCCCTGAAGCTCCGTGTCGACGAGGACTTTTTCGACTGCATGAACTTCTACCGGAGCATGTACGGCATGGAGCGGGTCCTGCTGCCGGTCGAACTCGAGCCGCTCGGCGGGCCGGCGGACTTTTATTACGGATTCACGCGCAACGAGCCCGCGATGGCCGCGCAGGGGGCGCGCCCCCTCTACCGGCATGCCCAGAGCGAAACCGTGCTCTGCGTCCGGGATGCGGCCGCTGCTCCGGGCAGGGCGCCGCGCGCAACCGATTCGGGCGCCAGCGTCCGCTAACACCAAAGGAGGCAGAATACATGTCCTATCGAGGATTGAGCGTCGCCCTCACCGTCCCGTGCTATAACGAGGAGGCCGCGATCGCCAAGGTCATCCGCGACTTCCGGAGCGTGATGCCCGGCATCGAGATCTACGTCTTCGACAACCACTCGACCGACCGCACCGCAGAGGTTGCCCGCGCCGAGCAGGCCAGGGTGATCGACGTCCCGCTGAAAGGGAAGGGCAACGTCGTGCGCCGGATGTTCGCCGACGTCGACAGCGACATCTACGTCATGGTTGACGGCGATGCCACCTACGACGCTCCCTCGCTTCCGAAGATGATCGACAAGCTCATCGACGAGCATCTCGACATGGTGGTCGGCTGCCGCCAGGCCTCTGCCGAAGTCGCCGGCGAAGCCTACCGCTCCGGGCACCAGTGGGGCAACCGCATGTTGACGCAAAGCACGGTGAACATCTTCGGCGGCGGCTTCACGGATATGCTCTCCGGCTACCGCGTCTTCTCCAAACGCTACGTCAAGTCCTTCCCCGCGCTCTCCCACGGCTTCGAGATCGAGACTGAGCTGACCGTCCACGCGCTCGAGCTGCGGATGCCCTACGGCGAGGTGATGACTCCATACTACGCCCGGCCCGAGGGCTCCGAGAGCAAGCTCTCCACCTACCGCGACGGATTCCGCATCCTCGGCACCATCATGCGGCTCTACGTCAGGGAGCGCCCCTTCTCCTTCTATGGCACCTGGGGCGCGTTGCTGGCGCTGCTGGCGATCATGATCTCCGTGCCGCTGTTCGTCGAGTATTTCCGCTCCGGCATGGTGCCTCGCTTCCCGACGGCGATCCTCTCGGCCTCCATGATGGTCTGCGCCATGCTCTCGGTCACCTGCGGCCTCATCCTCGACAACGTCACCACGGGGCGGCACGAGACCAAGCGGCTTGCCTACCTCAACATCCCCTTCAAGACCCCGTGACGGAGCGGAAGCGGCAGCTGGGCGAAGCGCTGGCCGGGTTCTTCTGGTTCGGCATCGCGGGGGTCATCGGCTTCCTGGTGGACGTCGGCGTGCTCTACCTCCTCAAGGGGACGCTGGGGCTTTACGGCGCGCGCTTGCTGTCGTTCCTTTGCGCCGCCTTCTCGACCTGGCTCTTCAACCGCGCCGTCACCTTCCGTGGGCGCACCTCGGGCCACTCGAAAGGGAGGGAGTTCGGCATCTACCTCGCCCTCATGACCATCGGCGGCAGCGTCAACTACGGCGTCTTCGCCCTGCTCGTCTCACGGCTGGAGCTCGCCGCGCACCACCCGGCGATCGGCGTCGCCGCCGGCAGCCTTGCCGGCATGGCGGTGAACCTCGTCACCTCCCGCTTCATGCTCTTCCGCCACCGCGAGGGGTGAGGCGCCCCGCGCTGTTGCTCCCTCCATCGATTTGTTTTATACTGCGATAACACCGGTCGAGACCCCAACCCCAATACGCCGTTCCATGCAGGACCACTCCCAGCCCTCCATCCGCGCCATCTTCAGCCTGCCGGTCATCGTGGCCGCGCTCGGCTACTTCGTCGACATCTACGACCTCGTCCTCTTCAGCATCGTCCGCGTGCCGAGCCTCAAGTCGCTCGGGCTCGAAGGCAAGGGGCTGATCGATTACGGCGTCTACCTGCTCAACATGCAGATGGTCGGCATGCTTGTCGGCGGCATCCTCTGGGGGTGGCTCGGCGACAAGAAGGGACGCCTGAAGATCATGTTCGGCTCGATCCTCATGTACTCGCTGGCCAACATCGCCAACGGCCTTGTGACCTCGCTGCCCGCCTACGCCCTCTTCCGCTTTATCGCCGGCGTCGGCCTCGCCGGGGAGCTCGGCGCGGGCATTACGCTCGTCTCCGAGGTGCTGCACACCAAGATCAGGGGCTACGGCACCATGCTCGTCGCATCGATCGGCGTCTCCGGCGCCATCCTCGCCAACTTCGTCGCCACCGGCTTCGACTGGCGCAACGCCTTCTTCATCGGCGGCGGGCTCGGACTCCTGCTGCTCTTGGCAAGGATCAAGGTTTCGGAATCGGGCATGTTCCAGTCGATGGAGGAGAACCAGGCAGTCGGCAGGGGGAACCTGCTCGCCCTCTTCACCGGCAGGGAGCGCTTCATGAAGTACCTCAACTCCATCCTCATCGGCGTGCCGATCTGGTTCGTGGTCGGCGTGCTCATCACCTTCTCGCCCGAGTTCGCCTCCGCCTTCCACATCTCCGGCGAAGTTTCCGCCGGCAACGCCGTGATGTTCTGCTACCTCGGCCTCGTCTTCGGCGACCTCTCCAGCGGCCTGTTGAGCCAGGTGTTCCAGAGCCGCAGGAAGGCCGTGCTGCTCTTCATGCTCCTCACCATCGTCTCTGTCGGCCTCTACTTCACCCAGGCCGGCGCCACCCCCGGCTACTTCTATGCCGTCTGCGCCGCCCTCGGCTTCTCCGGCGGCTACTGGGCCATCTTCGTCACCGTCGCCGCCGAACAGTTCGGCACCAACCTCCGGGCCTCCGTCGCCACCACCGTGCCCAACCTCGTCCGCGGCATGGTCGT
>OMIK01000064.1 GCA_900299075.1 Chlorobi bacterium Chlorobi_1 | reverse complement strand
TTCCACCCGTGCTCACCCCCGTGTCCGCCTCCGTGCTTTGTGCCGCTTCGATGGCACCGGATGCAGTTCTGGTAATTGCCGATCCCCTCTTCCCTGTGCTCCGAGGCGATCCGTGATGGAGCATGTTCATGACAACCATAACAGGTGTATTTCCTGTAATTGGCCGGATCCGCGTGACATGTCCTGCAACTGGCCCGGTGTTCTCCCTGCAGGGGGAAATAGCGGTCATGGTCGAATGTCGCCGGTCTCCAGCGATTCGTGCCATGGCACTCCCCGCAGCTGGCCTGGCTCCGGTGGATGTCGTCAGCAGGCTTGTCATCACGGTGGCAGGTCGTGCAGTTGGCCGACTGCTTCGCATCCAGCATGCCGTGGGTGAAAAGCACAGACGACCACCGTTGGGTGTCATGGCACTGCGCACACCTCCCGGTATCGCTGCGGTGCAGGGCATCATTTGGTTTCTGCCTTTCGTGGCAGGCATTGCAGTTGTTGCGAAGGGACGCGGAGATCGCGTCGTGCCGGAACGCCCTGATCGCCTTCCTGGCGTCAGCCCCCTTGTGATCGGTATGGCATTCGATGCACGAACCGGCCGGGAGCCCCCGGTGCAGGGTCACGCCCGCAAGGTCCCGGTTCAGCGGACGACCGGCCATGGAACGGATTCCGATGGTTTCAGGTCGGTGGCAGCCGATGCACTGGACAGCCCGTACACCCCTGAAGGGAGTGTGGCAGCTGAGGCACGCCTTCTGCAGATATCGATGGCCTTTCATGAGAGGGCCGGGATTGAGCAGGATATCCGGATAGGCAAGCAGGAAAGCGGCAAGGATGGCCGAGAATGCCGCAAGGATGCCGAAGGCCTTTTTTTTCACGCCATCACCTCCAGTTCAGGAAAAATGCTATGGAGAGCATATGGAAGAGGGTAAGCATCACGAGAAAAGAGACAAGCGGCATATGGATGGCACGCCACTGCTCCAGGGTCCTGACGGTTATCGTGTCCAGGAAGTGCCTGATATCCAGCAGATGCTCCTCAGGCTCCCGCGTATCCCTGATGCCAAGTTCCTTGTTTTTGCGTGCCACCTCCTCCCTGAATTTCCGGAGCAGGTACTGGCCGACGTGGCCGCTGGCGGTCACCACCATCATCAGGCCGGTCGCCGCCCAGGGCAGTAACGCGTTGAAATGGACTCCTGAATGCACCAGGATCATCAGCGTCCCTACCCACCCGGCATTGCAGTGCATGCGGAGGAACCACCTGATCGTGCCGCTCCTGACCACCTTGTGCTTGCGGGCTGAGTAGCCGAACGAGAAGATGACGAACGCGGTGCCGATGGGCCCGAGGTACCTGCCGATCCAGGAAAGGGTGGCGGCATGGAGCAGGTAGTCGGCCGAAAGCGAGGCGCCGACCAGCAGCAGGTAGGAGAGGATAAGCGGAAGGGCACGCTTGACCAGCAGGGATTGCCACATGGAAGAACTTGTCCTGTTTGAAGAATCCGACAACGACAAGATATCCGTGAAGGCTTAACCCAGCCTGAAGGGGAGATTAAAAAACGGTTAATTCCTTGCCTGGGGAAAGGTCAGCAGGAAGGTGGTGCCATGGCACTCCCGGCTCCTGACCGAGATGGAGATCCCCTGCAGGTCGGCTAGCCTCCGGGTGATCGAAAGGCCGAGGCCGAAGCCGCCGGTGCCGGAACTCCTCGACTCGTCGACGCGGTAGAAGCGGTCGAACACACACGGGAGCTTTGCCTCGGGAATGCCGATGCCGTAATCCGTAATGGCACAGACCGGATGGCCGGCGCGGCTGCCGTACCAGATCTCGACGACGGAACCCTCGGAAGAGTATTTGATCGCGTTGGAGAGGAGGTTCTCGAGCATCATCTCCAGCATACCGTGGTCCGCCGCAACCGTTGCGGATGCCATGCGGTCTATCCTGATCGTCATGTTTTTTGCAACCGCCAGCGGCTCCATCCGCTCGGCGACGCGCTCCAGGGCTTCGCCAAGATCGAGGCGCACGATCTTCGGGGTCACCCGGTCGTTTTCGTAACGCGCCAGCATCAGCAGCTGGTCGATCAGTCGCGCCATTCGGTTCAGCTCATCGAGGCAATAGCTGATCCGCTCCTCGTAATGGGCGACATCCCTCGGCTTTCGCACCAGGACATCAAGCGTCCCCTTCACGACGGCCAGGGGGGTCCTGAGCTCGTGGGAAGCGTCCGCCGTGAACTGCTTCTCGCGCTGGAACGCGTCCTGGAGACGGTCGAGCAGGCCATTGATGGTCGATGCAAGGCGATACAGCTCGTCCCTCTGCTGGGGAAGCACGATGCGGCGGTCGAGGCTCTCCTGGGTGATGCTCTCGGCCATCGAACTCACCTCTTCGACCGGCTGGATGCTCCGTCCCGCGATCAGGCGGGTAAGGCCGAACAGGATGAGGATGAGGAGCGGAAAGGAGATGATGACGATATTCTTGAGGTCCCTGAGTACGATCATCGCACTCTTCAGGGGCACCGCCACGATCAGGTACCCCTCGATCCTGCCCTGGCGGTCCGCCAGCGGCACCTGGACCTGCCGCATCGCCGACCCGCCCATCATGGTGTTGAAATAACGGACGCCCGAATAGGAGGGCTCGAATGAGAGGACGTTGCGGGCGAGGTTGGCCGTCTTGCTGACAACATGGCCCGCACTGTCGACAAGCTGCACGAATTCCGGGTCGATATCGGCCACCGTCCTGATCCGGTGCGTCTCGTCCCGTCCATCCCTCACTTCGTCGAGGCCCAGCTCCTTGAGGCTGCCGAACGCGCAGACGTCACGGCTCTGTACATGGGCTTCCGAAAGCGTCTCGCTCACCTCATGGCGAAGCTCGTCGTCGAAATGACTGTAGACGACCCTGTCGACCGTAAAAAAGATGAGGAAGAACACGATAGCCATGAGCAACGCCGTGGCGCCGGTGTAGTAGAGGGCCATGCGGGTGCGGAGGCTCATGGAGGAGCATGGTGCCCGCAGAGCTCCGCCAGCCATGCCGGAGCGGTCGGTCCCGCTGCTCAACCCGCCCCCTTGCCGGACTCCCTGACGATATAGCCGATCCCCCTCATGGTCTGGATCAGGTTGCCGCCTCCAGTTGCCTCGAGCTTCCTGCGAAGGAAGTTGATATAGACGTCGATGACCGAAGTGTCCGAGTAGAACTGCAGGTCCCAGACGTGCTCGATGATGCGGCTCCTGGAACAGGGGCGATCCTTGTTGCGGACCAGGTACTCGAGGAGCCCGAACTCCTTGGGGGTGAGGGTCATCTCGACACCGTTGCAGAAAGCCTGGTGGGTCGAGGGGTTTATCGTGACCGGCCCCGCGGATATCGATTCCCCATCCTGGGAAGAACCACGGAGCTGCACCCTGATCCTGGCGAGGACCTCCTCGAACTCGAACGGCTTCCTGATGTAGTCGTTCGCGCCCGTGCCCAGCCCGAACACGACATCCTCGAGCGTATCGCGTGCCGTCAGGAATATGAGCGGGACCGTGCTGCCGGCTTTCCTGAGCTGCCGGCAGACCTCTATGCCGCTCAGGCCGGGGATCATCCAGTCGAGCAGGATGAGGTCGTACTCGTTGGTCATCGCCAGGTCGAGGCCGCTCCTGCCGTCGGCAGCCACGTCGACGGCATAGCACTCCTCTTCGAGTCCCTCCTTGAGAAACCTGGCGATACCCGGTTCATCTTCAACGATCAGCAGTCTCATGCAGTACAGGGGTTAATGCTCTTCGCCCTCTTCACCCGAAACACCAAGCACGGCGGCGAGCACGGCCATGCCCTCCTTGCCGTTGCTTCCGGCTATTTCCGAAATGCTCCGGGATGTATCGGAAACCTGGATGCCTCGGGCGGCAAGGCGTGCCGCAAGCTCGTCGGGGGATGCCTTCACGACGAGCGCCACGGCCGAGAGCGGCGCCGACTCGAGGGCCCGCACCGCAGCCTTGCCGCTCCGTTTGCCACCCTCTTCCCCTTCCCCGAAAACCGGCAGCATGGCGGCGCCGGTGACGGCCAGCACCAGCCCGAACAGCGCCATGGCGGGCCTCCTGGAGAAGTATCCCGCCAGCGCCTTCCGGTTGGACACCGCATGCAGGGCGACTCCACCCAAGAGCAGCCAGCTGAGCCAGCGGTGTACCGGTTCGACGGCACCGATCTCAATATCAAAAAAAATCAGCAGACCGGTGACGGAGGAAATAAAAAATGCGCCGATAGCTGCGGGAGTCGCCCACATTTTCAGGAAGGTGTTCATGGTATCAGGGATTTTGTGGAAAAAAGCACACGCCATATAGCCCACAATCTAGCCCCGCTCCGCTTAAACGAACCTTAGGCGTCAATTAAATTTCGGTTAAAACAGCCTGCAGGTTTCCATTGCAAGCCAGACAACACCGGTCCCATTAAACAGGGATTAACGATCGTTCAAATTCTTCTTGAAAAAAGCAGGCAGGGGAAACCGTACCGGCATGCATGTGCCGTTACGGGGTGACGGGAGGAAGCTTCCTGGCAGGGGTATCGGCCGGAGTGGAGACTGCTCCGGCGGCCTTCTTGCTGTACTTCTTTTCCCAGGGCTGGAGGGATGCCGCCCTGAATTCGCTCTGGTCGGTCTTGACGCCGGTTATCTTGACATATTTGCCAGGAAGGAGCCGCGTGCCGGGGCTCACCTCGGTGCCTGACAGGTCGACCGTCCAGAGGCGAGCCTTGTAGTCGATGAGCACCAGGGCATGCCGCTCCCCGTCGACGCCGAGCACCTTCCCGCCAAGCCAGCCTTTCCTGGCATGGGTCCAGCGCTGCTCGTTCGCATACACGAGGTGGTCGTAGCCTCTGACGTTCTCGATGAGATAGCGATGGATGATCTGCCCGACATCGAACAGGTTCATGAAGCCGCTGAGGGTAAGGCTCAGCAGGAGCGAACCGCCGATCACGCGAAGCGTGGGGTAGCGGTAGCCTTTCCTGGTGTGCCTGACGCCGTAATAGGCCACGAGCGTGAAGAGCAGCAGGGCCGTGAGCCAGAGATAGGGAATGCTGTCGATGATATCCTCGACGAGCGGCTGCTGGGCGAGGAAGCGGGTAATGCGGGCCTGGTCGACCAGGAAATCGTGGTCGAGGAAGACGTAGATGGCGGTAGCCATCGCGATGCTGCCGGTGATGACCGAGATGACGGCGAGGCTCCAGAATACTCCGCGACGCATCAGGAAGTGCCACCGGGGTATCGGCACCACCTTGCGCTTCTCGATCTCGTCAAGTATCAAATCGGGGCTGAACTGTGTCATTCGTGCTCTTGCTATGCCTTGTCCAGGATGCTTTTCATCTTCTTTTTCGCGCGGTTGATCAGCGTCGCGACCGTGCCTTCCGGTATCTGCAGGATGTCGGAGATCTCTTCGTAGGACTTGCCTTCAAAAAACTTGAGTACGATGACCTCCCGGTACTTCGAGTCGAGCGCATTGACGGCTGACTGCACCTCTTCAGGGCTGTGGCGCTGGTGTTCCGGTTCACCTGCGCCCAGGTCGCTGACCAGGGTTTCAAGGAGAAAGAGCTCCGTATCCCTGTCTAGTACGGACGGGCGCACCTTTTCCTTTCGAAAAAAACTGATTATTTCGTTGTGGGCGATCCGGTAGATCCAGGAAGAGAAGGGGAAAGACTGGTCGTAATCGTTCAGGTGGAGGTAGGTCTTGATGAAGATCTCCTGGAGGAGATCCTGTGCCGACGCGGTGCTCCTGCATCCGAGCCTGGAGATATACCGCATGAGCGGCGCCTCGTAACGGCTGACGATCGCCGCGAATCCGTGCTTGTCCTCGAGGGCACGAACAACCAGCTCCTGGTCGGTGTACAGGCGTTTCGCCTGTTGGTCGGATCCGCTGGACATGGCCTATGGCACCTCAGCAGGAATAGCCACGACGGGCGTCATGCCGCCCCTCCCTCTTTGAGGAGGCGACGCGAGCTTTTTTTGCTCCGCAGCACAACGGCCATGTAGAGCACGATAGCGAGGTTCAGCGACACCACCCCCGTCTTGATCCAGGTCACCCCCTTCACCAGTTCGTAAACCTCGATCGGCAGATAGACGCTGCAGCTTACCAGCGCGAACCACTCGGCCCAGGTCCTTGCCAGCCAGAGGCCATAGGCTTCGATGAAGCGCATGGCCGAGTAGAGTGCCGCGACGAGGGCCATGAGGTGGAACTGTCCTGCGGTTATGCCCGATGCAACCATGCTGAATATCTTGGGGAAATGGGTGGAAAACCCTGCCGGAAGCTGCGCGACGAGCTGCCCCGCCGTCACCCTGGCACCTCCATGGAACAGTGCGAGCAGGGAAAGCAGGATCGTGGCCACAAGGAACCCTTTGGCCGCTTCGAACAAAGCTATGGCCCGAAGGCCACCGGTCGTGGTATTCATCGAAGGAGATCGATCATAAGGGATTATCCGGCTGAATGGCCGCGGGGTCGGATCAACCGGGAATAAAAAGATCCCGGTATTCCGGGCGTATCGCCATTGGTAAATATAGTGAAGTTGCACGCAATTTCACCCTCCCTCTCCCCCATCGCTTCATCATGAAGCAGATCGCTTCCCATGGAAAAATCTTCGGCCGGAGACGGCAATACCCGTACTTTTTTCGAACCACAAATACGTTTTCATAATTTTATTACCAAATAGATGTGTTTTAATTAATTTTTTACAATAAATTAGAACATTATCTTAATTCTTAAACCGAAACAGCCCCCTGGCCCGAACGATCTCCAGACAGGGAAATACTTCAGAGAAATTCGCCTTGCATCGCCAACCGTAAACAACAGACACATGAAATCTCAACCGTCAACAAGCCCCGGGAGGGGCGGGCATTTTTCCCGGATAAGGGAGAACCTGTCGAGGCCGATCAACTGGAAGCTGGGGGCAACCATCTTCTCCGGCAAGATCCTTGGGCTCCTGCTGGTACTCGGAGCCATGAACCTCCTCTCGGGGGTTGCCGGCAGCCCGGCCGTGGCCGCCGTAGCCTATACCCCGGCGGAAACCAATCTGATCAATGCGCTCAACACCGTCTGGACGCTGGTGGCTGCGGCCCTGGTGTTCGGCATGCAGGCGGGATTCGTCATGCTCGAGGCCGGCTTCGCCAGGAAGCGTGAAACCGTCAACGTGCTGATCGAGTGTGCGCTCGACACCGCCATCTGCGGCATCTCCTTCTGGGCTATCGGCTATGCCTTCATGTTCAGCGAGGGCAACGGCTTCATCGGCCAGAAGTGGTTCTTCCTGCAGGGGGCCCCGGAAACCTACGGCACCACCGGCGTCGCGCTGCTGGCCCACTGGGTCTTCCAGTTCGCCTTCGCCGATACCGCGTCGACCATCACCTCCGGCGCCATGATCGGCCGCACCAGCTTCCGTGGCGACATCATCTACAGCATCTTCGTGACCGCCTTCATCTACCCGATCATCGGGCACTGGGCATGGGGTCCGGACGGCTTCCTGGCGACCATGGGCACCCCCGGCCACTTCCTGCCCCAGCTCGGCAACCCGTTCGGGTATTTCCCCGGCTCGACGGTCGTACACACGATCGGCTGCATCGTCTCCCTGGCAGGCGCCATCGTGCTCGGACCGCGCATCGGGCGCGTCTTCCTCAGGGACGACAAGGAGCGCGGCGGCCTGCCGGCTGCACACAACCTGCCGGTTGCCGTGACGGGCGCCTTCCTCCTGTGGTTCGGATGGTACGGCTTCAACCCGGGCAGCACCCTCTCCGCAATGGACGCCGCAGGCATCGGCCGCGTTGCCGCGAACACGACCCTGGCGGCCTGTGCCGGCGCGCTCAGCGCCATGACGCTCGCCTTCTATGCCGGCTCGTTCAAGGGCAAGTTCGACGTGGGCTTCACGGTCAACGGCCTTCTCGGCGGCCTGGTCGCCATCACGGCCCCCTGCTACTGGGTCTCGCCCTTCGGCTCGATCATCATCGGCCTCATCGCCGGCGCCATCGTCTTCGGCGGCATCTACCTGCTCGAGTACCTGCGAATCGACGACCCGGTGGGTGCCTTCCCGGTCCATGGCCTGAACGGCATCTTCGGCACCTGGGCCATCGGCCTCTTCGCCACCGGCCAGTATGGTGCCTCGACCCCGCTCGGCCCTGACAACGCCGCTCCGGTCGCCGGCCTCTTCTATGGCGGCGGATGGAACGTGCTCCTTGCGCAGGTGACCGGCAATGCGATCATCGCCGGAACCACCCTGGTCGTCTCCCTCGTGATCATGTACGCGATCAATGCGCTGCCCCATCCGTTCAAGCTTCGAGTCGAGCCCGAGGGTGAGGCCGGTGTTGGAGGCCTCGACGTGTTCGAGCACGGCGCAGAAGCCTACAACGGCTGAGGAGAGGAACGCTGTCAACGAAAGGGCATGGACAGCCGGAGTAACGATTCGATGCGCAATTGCGCCTCAGCCCGGCCGTCCATGAACCCGCAAGCATCAACATCACGAAAACCTGCAGACCATGAAAAAAATAGAAGCGATCATCCGGCGTTCGAAATTCGAGGAGGTCAAGAAGGCACTGCACGAGATCGACATCGACTTCTTCTCCTACACCGAGTGCTACGGCGTCGGCAACGAGAAGAAGAAGAAGGGGGTCTTCCGCGGCTCGTCAGACACCGATTTCATCCAGCGCCTGGAGCTCTCCATCGTCGTCCGCGACATGAACCTGCGCAAGACGGTGGACTGCCTCCTCAAGAACGCCTACACCGGTGAAGTCGGAGATGGCAAGATCTTCGTCTGGAACATCGACGAATCTTACCGCATCCGCACCGGGGAGAGCGGCGACGACTCGATGTACAACAAGGACTGACCCGACCCGCGCAGGCCCCCCTGCCCGGTGAAGACGACAAGACTGAACGACGGAAAAAGCCGCCCATGGAAAGGGCGGCTTTTTCCTTGCGCACCACCAGGAAACCTTCCTCCTGCAATAACCGAGCAAGACTATGCCAATAGACCTCGCAGATTACAACGGCAAAGCCCGGGATTCGATCCGCGCGTTCTGGGGAAACCATGACGTCGGAATCCGGAAACACCTCGAAGCGGGCTTCGACGGTGACGACTGGACGGGAGCCAAACCCGGGAAGAACATGGACGGATTCCTGGCGCTGATGATCGATATCGTCAGGTGCAACGGACTCGGCAAGGCCGAAATCCACGGGAAAAACGGCTCGCTCACCCTTCCGGGATTCTTCAGGCCGACCAAGTTCTGGGATCTCCTGGTCATCCATAAGGGAAAGCTCATTGCAGCGATCGAGCTTAAAAGCCAGACAGGCCCGTCATTCGGCAACAACTTCAACAGCCGCATCGAACAGGCCGTCGGCAACGCGCACGACTTCTGGATCGCCTATCGCGAAGGCGCCTTCGGGAGCGGAGTCCGTCCGTTCCTCGGTTGGCTGATCATCGTCGAGGACGCCCGGGAGTCACACGCCTCCGTCAGGGAAAAGTCGCCGTACTTCCCCATTTCAGAGGAGTTCAGGGGCGTTTCCTACCTTCAGCGCTACGACCTCTTCTGCCGGAAACTCGTCAAGGAGCAACTCTATACGGCGGCCGCCGTGGTATCGAGCCCGAAGGATGCGATCAATTCGGGAGAATACTCCAACGTCTCCCCCATGACCAGCCTCAACAGCTTCGTCGCCACGCTTGCAGGCCATATCGCCGCTGAAGCTGCCCGGACAGGTTGAACATCTGGTGTTCGTCCGTCCTTTCGCACCACAATGGCCGGATGGTCTTGCGAGTATGGAAAAAACCGCTTCATTTAGTCTTATGAGCAACAACAACAACTCATAAGGAGCGGCTTCATGAAATTCACCTTCCACAACCCGACCCGCATCATCTTCGGAGCAGGAACCATTGAACAGCTCGGCAGCACCGTGTCGGCCTACGGCAGGAAAGCCCTGCTCGTGACCGGGGGGGGGAGCGTGAAAAACAGCGGCACCTTCGACCGGGCGGCAGCGAGCCTGAAAGATGCCGGGGTCTCCTTTGCGGAGTGCGCCGGCGTGGAACCGAACCCCCGGCTCTCCACGGTCGCGCGCGGCGCAGAGATGGCCCGCAAGGAGGGGTGCGACGTCGTGGTCGCGCTCGGCGGCGGCAGCACCATGGATGCGGCCAAGGTCATGGCGGCGGCCATCTTCTACGAAGGCGATCTTTGGGATATGTTCCCGCACGGCCAGGGCAACCGGCGGCTCCCCGAGAAGGCCCTTCCCATCATCACCGTACCGACCCTTGCCGCCACCGGCTCCGAGATGAACTGCGGCTCGGTCATCACCAACGAAGAGAGCACCATCAAGTCGTTCGTCACGGCGCCCTGCCTCTACCCGAAGGCTGCCGTCGTCGATCCCGAACTGACGGCAAGCGTGCCGAAGAACCAGACCGCGTTCGGGGTGTGCGACCTGATCACGCACGTCACGGAGTCCTACTTCAACGGGGTCGACGGCACCCCGCTCCAGGACCGCTTTGCCGAAAGCGTGATCCTGACCGCCATGGAGTGGGGCCCCAGGGCGGTGGCCGACGGCAACGACATGGAGGCGCGCGCGCAGGTACAGTGGGCCTCGGTCGTGGCCCTGAACGGCTGGGTGCAGGCCGGGACCTTCGGCCCCTACCCGGTCCACATGATCGAGCACGTGCTCTCCGCCCACCACGACATCGCCCACGGCGCGGGGCTTGCCATCGTGAATCCGGCATGGATGCGGTTTGCCGCAAAGGCAAGGCCAGAACGGTTCGTGCAGTTCGCCGAACGGATCTTCGGAATCCAGGCAAAGCACCCTGAGGACCAGGAGGCCATCGCGGAAGGGATCGACCGTTTCGAGGAGTTCCTGCGCGCCATCGGCTGCCCGACCAGGCTGTTCGAAGTCGGCATCGGGGACACCATGCTCGAACGGTATGCCCAGGACACCGTCCTGGTCGCCCACGACGACCAGGGCCGGCTCCCCGGCAGGCCGGTCATGACGACGGCCGAGATCGTCGAGGTGCTGCGTTCGGCGCTCTGACCGGAGCCCCGCTGGCAGGTCAGCCGGCCACTTCGTCGATCCGATTCATGTACTCCTCGAGGCTCCGGCAACTCTCGCTGTAGGTATCCCGGAGCCTTTTCTGCCATGCACCATCACTCGGCCACCTGCCCTTGCGCAGGTGGTCGTCGATGATCCGGGCAAACGACGCCAGTCCGACGGCACCAATGCTCGCTGCCCCGCCCTTGATCGAATGGCAGGCCAGCCAGGCCATCTGCAGATCGGCCGCTTTGCCGGCTTTTTCGATTGAAAGCAGCTGAAGCTCCGCATCCTCCCGGAAGTGCTCGAAGAGCTGCAAAAGCATCTCCTTCCCTCCGATATGGAGCAGGCTGTCGACGATGGCCGGGTCAATATCGGCAACCACCGTCATCACCGGTTCGGCCAGCCGGCCGAAAGCGGAAACATCGGCAGGGCCTGCCGACTTGCTTCGATAATAGCCCAGCCAGAACGACAGCGTCTTCAGCAGGTCCCTCTTCAGCACCGGTTTGCCGATGTGGGCATTCATCCCGGCTCCCGTAACCTGTCGGATTGTTTCAGGATCGTTATTGCCAGTCACGGCGATCACCGGGAGGTCACCGTAGCGCCGGAACCGCTCCTCCTGCCGGATGATGGTGACGGCTTCCGTCCCGTTCATGACCGGCATCTCCATATCCATGAGCACCAGCTCGAAATCACCTCCATCGAGAAGGTCGAGCACCTGCTGACCGTTCTCGGCCTGGGTCACCAGGCACCCCTCGTTTTCAAGGATGGTGCTCAGGATCTTCCTGACCATGACGTTGTCGTCGGCAACAATGATCCTGGCGCCCGGAAGCGGGGCGTGGAGTTCGGCTTTTGCCGCATCCTGTTCGTTGAAGAAGTACTTTTCGAAGAGTGCCATCAGTGACTCCCTGTTCAGGGGTTTTTGCAGAAATTCGTTCATCCCGGCATGCAGCGTCCTGCGGATGGCCTCAGCTACCGGCAACGCCGTAATCCCGACAATAGCCGCATCCCGGTAGTGCAGCATCATGGACGGCGACATGTCGAAACCCGACCGGAGCAGCCTGACGGCTTCATCGCCGGCAAGCATCGGCATCTCGATATCCATGAGGATCATGTCGTAACGGTTCTCCGACGCCATCGAAAGGCACTCCCAGCCATTTGCCGCCAGATCCACGGCACATTCGAAATCCTTTACGAATCCGGCGTGAGTCACCCTGTTCAAGGCCTCGTCATCAACGACCAGCACGCGCTTGGCCGCAAGGATGTGCCGCTTGATCGCATCGACCGCACGCGAGTCGTATCCTGGCAACAGGATCGTGAACTCCGTCCAGCTCCCCTCGACGGAGTCACAGGCGATCGATCCCGAGAACGACTCGACAACCCGCTTGCAGAACGACAGTCCGAGCCCGTTGCCCCCTTCCTTTCCGTAGCTGAAAAAGCGGTTGAACAACCGGTCCCGATGCGACGCGGGAACGCCCGGACCGGTATCCCTCACCCTGACGACATTGCCAGCAGGAGTCACGGCGGTGGAGATATCGATCCTGAAACCACTCCGCTGTGCGTAGTAGAGGGCGTTGTTGATGAGGTTGAACAGCACGTAGATGAACTGCTCCCGGTCTCCGAAAAAGTCGAACGACTCCCGGGTGTCCGTGAAGATCAGCCTACGGTCGTCCGGGCTTCTGAAACTGTAAGTCTCGATTGCCGTCCTGATGACAGCCCCAATGTCATGGCGCCTGAAATAGCGCTTGTCGATCTCACCCTCCCGCAGGTTGGAAAGGATCGAGTCGATCATCCTGTCGCCGGTTTTGACTGCCGTGATGCTGTCGATAATGACATTATGAATGCTGAGCAGCTCTTCGCTGCTCAGCTGAAAGGGTGGGGAGTTCGCCGATTGAGCGGATGGGCGTGGAGGAAGCTTCGCCTGGATGTTCTCCATCGCAAGGGTGATCGCGTTCAGAGGATTCCGCATTTCATGGGCGATGCTCCCGGAAAGGCTTTTCATAAGGGAGATTGCATCCTGCTGTGCGCTCTGCTTCCTGTGATTGAGGAAAATACCTCCGATGTAGCAGATGATGAAGATTGCGATGTACGCGGGTCGAATTTCACCCGGCCATACGAAGCCTTCGTCTAAAACATAAAGCAACACGGCGGTGCCATAGGCAACCGTCATCATCAACGCGATGACCATCCAGTCGTAGATCACGATGATCAGGAACATCCCGGAACCGAGAACACAGAGGTACCACACCTCTCCGCCATGATTTTTAAGGAGCAGAAAAAAGGTATCGAAAGAGAGGGCGTAGGTTCCGCCAAGAATAACGTAGACTGGATAAAACCGCTTGAGGCCCTTCGGAATGTATCGATAGAAAATCAGCGGCAATGGAATCAGCATCGCAATTGCGTAGATGATGTTTCCCTCATATTCGGGCTTCTCGAACAGATGGACCATCACGTAGGTGAAGGCCGGTCCGAGAATTCCGACAATGCCGATGACGGTGTTGTTGGGCTCGGCATAATGACTGATCTCCAGTGCTGACTTCTTGATTCTGTCGATAAGCCGCGCCAAAAATGGCATAATCTGAAAATTTGGTTGTGAATTGACCCAGGCACTGCACAAAAGTTACGGCGCCAGCTGCCTGTATAATAATTACATATAATTCGGCCAACACGCAATACGCACCGCAACCACAATAAGCATACTGCTGGCCGAAAAGCCTTAAAACAGAGCCATCGCCGCAACAGCTGAAAGTAACGGGCGGGAGAGAACAAGAGATAAGGGGCGAAAGCTCCGGAAGCCTAGAACCCCATGGCGGTCAAGATCTTTTCCACCGGTTCACGGCTGCTGCGGAAGGTGTTGATAACGGCGGCCGCATCGGCGAAGCCGAGGGCGACGCCGACGACGATCCGCTCTTCGTCAGGAATCGGCAGGTGGCGGCGCACCACCTCCGGATAATGGGCCAGCGTCGCCTGGATGCAGGTAGCCAGCCCCCGGTCCGCCGCCGCCAGGCAGAAGGTGTTGATGAACGCACCCGCATCCAGCATGGCGTAGGAGCCCTGGCCTTCAGGCACGGTGATATAGACGAGTACAGGGGCGCCGAAGGCGTTGCAGTTGTTCGCCCGATGGGCGTTCCGCCGCTCCTCGTCCTCCCGGCCGATGCCGAGCACCTCGAACACCGATCTGCCGACCTCCACATACCTCCGCTTCAGTTCACCGTCGAACGAGAGCGGCATGGGGATCTCCGGCTCCGGGGAACGCCCGGAACCCGCCAGCTCCTTCAGCCCCTGCCGGATCGCAAGCGCCGCCGCACCTCCCGCCGCCCATACCCGGCAGGGCTGGGTGTTGCCCCAGCTCGGGGTACGCCGCGCCGTGTCGACCAGCGACCTGATCGTCGCCTCATCGACAGCAGTCTCCAGAAAACAGCGGCATGAGTGCCGGGCCCCGACAGCCTGGGAGAATTCCATAAACCACACCTTTTGTTATTTATTCCCCGCTCTTTCTGTATCCCAGGCCCGAGAACGAAGCGACCAGGGTGCCGTCTTCATCCTTGACCTCGACCCTGTACCCGCAGACCTTCCTGCTCCCGCTCTCCTCTTTCGCTTCAGCCCGGATAACCCGGCCTTGCGGCGCCTTGAAAAAGGAGATCGATGCATTGATCGCCACGGTGACGACACCCTCGGCATTGCAGGCGACCGCGAAAGCATAGTCGGCGAGCGTGAAGAGCGCCCCACCCTGCACGGTACCGATGCCGTTCAGGTGCTTCTCCCCGACCGACATTTCAACCAGACCGTATCCCGGCCTGACCTCGACGACCTCGATCCCCAGCAACTGGGCGAACCGGTCGTTCCTCACATGTTTCAGGTAGTCTTGACTCATCAGCGCAACTTCATTTAGGAGGTATTGTTGAACCAGCGGCACAGATGCCGCCCTGTACGCCAGGCCGCCGCAAGGCGGACGGAGCGCAGAAACCGGAGCGCACCCGACGTACATAAGAATTTCACGCACCGGCCAACGCAGCAATTGGCTTGCGAAACAAGTTTTCAGCGGTGCACTACAAACAGGCATCACACACAACCCGGCCGCTGCCGCTGAACTGTTGCAGAACATACCCCGCATCTCATGATGGCCGCATTGTCGTTCCAATGATCAGGGCAGGAGTAATAATACATAGAAATCATCAGTCTCATCTCATCATGTATCACAATGAGATGAGACTGGCGTTGTTTCACGAAGCATTAAGTCTTGTGCCGAGACTATACGTCATGCCGAGCCACCTCGTGATGAGGTCTCGCATGCGTCCCCAATGCAAGGATGACCGAACATTGAAGCCGCAGGATATGGGAATGTAGAGCACCAGGCATCACGGCGAGCAGGTATCGAAACAGGTTTTTTTCGGGACTCCCACAGGTTCGGAGGCGTAATGGCATGCTATTTGAAAAGGAGAAGAAGAGTGTTTGTTAGAAGCCGTAACAATCGACCAGTTTCAATCAATCAACATCACTGGAGGACAATCCAATGTCAGACAAACTTTCAACCATTAAATCACCGGAAAAAGCAAACGGCCTGGCGAGGCTCTTCGCTATCAAATCACAGAAGGGCGTCACCTTGATCGAGTACTCCCTCATTGCTGCTTTGGTTGGTGTCGCTGCAATTGCCGGTCTTACGGCCCTTGGCGGTGATATCAACACGATCTTCAACGGCATCGGCACCAAGATCGCCAGTATCAAGATCAACTAACCATTCATACCGTTCAAGCAATGAAGCGCCCAGCCTTCGCTGCTACTGCCCTCGTTCTGGGGGCGGTAGCAGCGTTCATCACCGAACGCTCGATGAGCGTCGCCCAAACTTCAGGGGCCAAGGTCGTCATCATTCAGCAACCGGTTGAAGCCGGCAAAGCCATCTCGATTGACCAGATCAGGGTAATCGACTGGCCTGGATCGACAGTCCCGCCTGATGCCTCCAGGAACACGTCGGAAGTGGTGGGCCGGATAGCCCGCGTATCCATGATCCCGGGAGAGCCTGTCCTGCCCGGCAAGCTGGCGCCGAAATCAGCAACCGGCGGCTTGTCCTCGATCATCCCCGAGGGCAAGCGCGCCATTACCGTCCATGTCAACGAGGTGATCGCGGTTGCAGGATTTGCCCTGCCGTGGAGCTATGTAGATATCCTGGCCAGCGGCAAGGACGCCGACAACCAGCCGTTTTCGCGAACCGTGCTGTCACGAGTCAGGGTACTGGCTGTGGCACAGGAAACCACAGCAGACCACGAAAAGCCAAAGGTGGTCAATGCCGTAACCCTCGAACTGACGCCGCCCGAATCTGAAAAGCTCGACCTGGCCCGCAACATCGGGGTGCTTTCCCTGGTCCTGCGCAACGAACTCGACACCGGCGAAGTCAACTCGACAGGTGTACGGCTGCCGGACATCGTCTATCCGAATCCCCAGTCCGCGCGACCGAAAGCCCCACCGCCAACTGTAAAAGCAGCACCTTCACGGCAAAGCCCCGGAACCGAAGAGATTCGTGGCACGAGCCGCCAACATGTTGCCATACCCTAACCAACATGAACATGAACATGACATACCTGAAGCGTTCGGCCCGCAAAATGGGCGCCCTTGTGGCGCTTGCCGGTTCCATTCCCATGGCCGTGGAGGCCGCTCCCGAACCTGACGCCGCCAAGGCCTCCCGTGCACCTGTGGCCCAGGCAACCGTACCGTCACCATCACCCTCGAGCTACTTTGTGCCCGCTGGCGAATCGAGGGTCTTCAGGCTCGACCGTCCCATGAAACGCGTCGCCGTGGGCAACCCCGAGGTTGCCGACTATATCAGGCTGAGCTCCTCCGAGCTCTATCTGCTCGGGAAAAAACCTGGTGCGACCAATATTACCGTCTGGGACCAGAACGGCAACGCCACATCGACGCCGCTGCAGGTCGGCCGCAACAGCACCGCGATAAGGAGCCTGCTGAAAGCCGTCCTGCCAAACGAGACCGACATCCATGTCTAAGCCATGGGCCCGGCGCTGGTCGTCAGCGGCACGGTATCCGACAGCTTGGCCGAAGACACCGTCATCCGTATCGTCAGAGCGTATCTGGGAGGCACGGTTCCCATCGTCACGCCCGAAGCATCCCTGCTCAACAGTACTTCAGGCAATGGCTCGACGACGAGCGCCAGCATGTTCGGCGGGAACAATAGCGCTTCCTCAGTCGGTTCGACGTCAGCTTCCGGCATGTATGGCGGAGGCAACTCCGGCAGCGCCCTCGCCTCCGGATCCACGGCCTCTGGCGGCATCCCCGGCGTGGTCAACCTCCTCAAGATCCGCGATCCGCAGCAGGTGTGCCTCGAAGTGCACATTGCCGAAGTGTCCAAATCCTACATCGAAAGCCTTGGCCTGGGCTGGACGCAGCGCGATGGCAGCCCCCAGGGTAGCCTCATGACCGGGTTTGTCAGCAACAAGACGCTCGACCTCCTGCTGAAACCCAACACCTCGCCCGGCAACAGCCTCATAGTCGAAGCGGAGCGGCAGACCGGCCTGATCAAGATCCTGGCCGAACCGACCATCGTCACCATGAGCGGCCAGGAAGGATCTTTCCTTGTCGGCGGCAAAATCTATACGCCCACCGTCGGCTCTTTCGGAACCGTCGACTACGTCGAACGGACCTACGGTGTGGGTTTGCGATTCATCCCCACCGTCCTGGATGCCGGACGCATCTCGCTCAGGGTCGCCCCGGAGGTCTCCGAACCGCTCAAGCAGGCAATCACTGCGGGAACCGCATCCAACCTGCCCGCCTTCAAGACCAGCTACGTCTCCACCACGGTCCAGATGAATGAAGGCGAAAACCTGGTCATCGGCGGCCTGCTGCGCGACAACCTCACCGACATCATCCGGGCGGTACCCCTGTTGGGCGACATTCCCCTTCTCGGCACCCTGTTCCGGCGCACCGAGATGAGTTCGGAAACCACCGAGCTTATGGTCATCATCCGCCCAACCCTGGTCAAGGGCAGCGCCACCGCGCCGGAGCTCCCGACACACAAGCATCTCTCGCCCACACGGAAAGAGCTGTTCATCGACGGAAAGACCCAAGGTTCAAAGGCAAAATGAATACCATGCGCACAGATATCGACGCACCTCAGGGTCAGGCAACGCAGCACGCCCGTGCCCAGAAAGGCAATGTGCTGATCGAGTTTGCGCTCATCCTTCCGGTGTTTCTGGCGCTCCTCTTCGGGATGATCACCTTCAGTATAGCACTGTACGACAAGACCGTGCTCACGATGGCCACCAGGGAGGGGGCGAGAGCCGGGGCGATGTACGTCACCACCGCCGCAGCCGACATCGGCGCCGCGAACACCGCCGCCGCGAACATCGCCAGGTCGATAACCGCAGCCACCTGCCAGAACAGCCTCATCTCGTTCGGGACCGGTGAGGTCAACCCCACCATCACGGCCAGCGTCGACGGCAACAAGAACCTCACCGTCGGTGCGAGCATCCCGTTCACCGGAATCTATGTATCGCCTTCGTCCATGACGATCTCGGCCAATGCGACCATGAGGACCGAATACCAATGAAACACCAAAGCCACATCACCAGACGGCTGCACGCCCAACATGGCGGTACCGCAATATGGTTTGCCTTGTGCCTGCCGCTGCTGCTGGCCCTTGCTGCCCTTGCTGTCGACCTGACCCGCCTCAACCTGCTCAAGGCTGAACTGCAGAGCGCCGCCGACGCCGCGGCGCTTGGCGGCGCCTACTCCATCAGCGTCCCATCCAAAGAAACTGTCGACCAGCCTTACAACTGGACAGCAGCAAGGGCAACGGCAACCCAGGTGGCGGCCTCAAACGTGGCCAACGGCAACAAAATTACGGACGCTACGGTTGAAACAGGCTACTGGAACATCAAGGATCCATCGAAAGGCTTTCGGAAACTCACGACGCCCGTCACGGGGGATGTACCTGCCGTCCGTGTCACGATCGCCATCTCCAGCAACAGCAACAGCGGGCCGGTGAACTTTTTTCTCGCCCCCATCCTTGGTATCGCGACAACTGACATTGCCGCCAGCGCCATCGCCGTCACCGGCCCGCCCATGGGCGGGACGGGTATATTCCCTTTCGTCATCGACAAGGCCATCTATGACGCAAACTGGCACACCGGCGACCAGCAAAGTTTTACCATCAAGAACAACTACCCAATCGGCAAGGGCGACGGCAACTGGAGCAGCCTGAACAATCCCGACAACAGCCGTTCTACGATATCGGGAATCATGACGACCGGAAATACCAAGGCGTTATCACTGAACAGCGGCACCATCTGGATCTCGACCGGCACCATGGATGCACTGTATCAACAGGCAGATTCCGCCTCCTATATCGGTAAGGTGTTTGCCGTGCCTGTAGTTGTGATCCTTTCTGCCAACTCCCTGCAACCCTATACGATCACCGCGTTCCAGATCACCTCCGTTGATTCGAAAGGAAACCCGAAATCCATTACCGGGAAATTCATCGACGGGTATACCTTCCCCGGACTCACCCTGGGCGATGGCAGTGGAAAGTTGAATGGCGCCTTCCCAGCTCCCGTACTTGTCAAATAAACACCTATGAACATTATTGTCTGCTCTCCCCAGCCCTGGGAGGTTCCCGACACCCGGCTTGGCCCGGGTCAACACCAACTCGTCCGCCTGGTGGGCGAGCTTGGCAGCATGGCGCGCCAGCTCACCGCGCAAAAACCGGACCTGGTCTTTCTCACAGGGTTTGCACCAACCGATCCGGGATACATCCGGGAGGTGGAGCAGCTCTGCCTCGCGCTGCCGCACGCCGCAATCGTCGCACTGCACCCGAAGACGCAACCCGAACTCCTGCTCGCCCTGATGCGGGCCGGTGTGCGTGAGGTCATTGTCGACAATGCCCCGGAAACGCTGCAGGAAGTCGTCAAACGCGCCC
>OMIK01000063.1 GCA_900299075.1 Chlorobi bacterium Chlorobi_1 | reverse complement strand
TAGCCGTCAGGGAACTTGCGCAGGCGAAGCTTGCCGCCGCCCGGGTTCTCGTTGTTGAGCCACTGCATGAGGCTGCCGGTTTTCCAGTCGTTGAAGGAGCAGCCTGCCGGGCCTGAAGCGGCAACAAACCCGATGTACTGGTCGAGCAGGTCGTTGGTAAAGCGGTACTCCTCTTCATTGGCCGTATACGGGGTGACCGATTTGTCGCAGAGGCTGGCCTTGTCGGCCATCGAACACAGGGCGTTGCAGTCTCCCAGGTAGCCGCAATGGCTGCCCTTCTAGACCATGCAGGTCGCGGCCCACGAATCGCTGCTGCCATAGGCCATCTGCGCATACTGGCTTTTTGTCCGGTCGGCAACATCGATCCAGGCGGGAGGATTCGAGTTCGACGGGCTCAGGCAGGCGCTGTCGCAGGCGCCCGTCACCATGAGGTTGGGCATCGGAACGCCGGAAAGATACTCACGATATGCCTGCATGCCAGGTATCAGCAAGGGGACGATCTTGCCGCCGGCCCCGTCTACTGGGGAGAGCTGCAGCAGCCCGGCAGGATTCGCCATGCTCGAACGATTCCATTTCGACATGGGCGGCGTGTGGTCGGGGCGAACCTCCCCGTTGTAGAATATCGGATCGAAGGGACGCAGCTGCCTGGCCCCTATCTCCTGCAGGGCGTCGAAACCGCATGCTGCGGCCTGGGCGTGCGCACCGCCCACGGAATGGCCGGCAAATATCACGCGGTTGCCCATGCTGTTGCCGTTCGTGCCGGCATCCATAAGGAACCTGGAATTACGAACCGCCTGTTCGTCGTGGTACTTGTGGGTGGCGCCGTAACGGATGAGGTACGAGGCGGCCGCGTAGGCAGCCTGGCCGACTCTCGGGCTGCCGCCGAAGTCGGTCCATGGCATGGCTTCGACCTGCTGGTGGCAGGTGGTCACGAATGCGAGCGCCCACTCATGGTCGATGGCGGCGCGGGAGTAGTTGTAATACCGGGACGGGTTGACCTGGAAGAGCGGGGTATCCTGGCCGTTGACCTTGCTGAGCAGCAGTTTGGGATAGAAGAGCAGGTCGGTGCCGATCAGGAATCCATGGTCGAACATGACCAGCCCCTTGGCCTTCATGTTGTTCGGATAGAAGAGTTCGATGACGATCTCCGTAAAGAACGGCAGCTTGTCCGAGTACTGCAGCCAGAGGTAGATCCTCTGGAAATTGTAGTTGCCGACCTGAATGGGATGCATGTTCAACACTCCTTTTTTTTCGTTTGGGCGCCGGGGCGCCGATGAGCATTACGGAAAAACCCGGGACAAATCGGCCGGGAGCGACCAGGGCGCGCCCATATCCCGAAGTTGCCTGCGTTCATTGCTGCCTGGTGCCGGCGGCGACCGAAGCCGAGGACTCCATGAATTTGCGGTACAGGTCGAGGATCTTGTGAATGGGATCCGCACCACCCGCAAGCAGCGCCCCCGTAAACGCGATATCGATCACATTGAACCACCACTGCTGTGACCCGACGAGCGGCCCGATGCTTGCCGGCTCGACGAACTGGCTTAATGCCCGGACGCCGCATGCGGAGATCAGCAGGCCCAGGGCAAAACCGAGCGGCATGGTCCATTGGATGGTTTCAGCCCGGAACTGGATCAGCTCGCTGTGGGCGGAGACGAATGCCGGATCCGTATGCGGTGTCTTGTCCGCGATGAGCCGCCGGACGGCGCCCTGAAGCCTGTTCGACTCCTCGGAGCGCCAGATGCTCATGAATATCTCAACGGTCCTCTCGATCAGCAGCGAAAAGAAGAGGAGCACCGACAGGCGCGAGGCGAAATCCGGTGCGCCCATAGTGGTGAACCTGATTGGCGGCCAGACGGCCACAGAGGTGCCGAGAACCATCGCCAGCACGATGGGGAGCACCTGTATGATCTTGATTCTGCTTTGCATGAGGGAGTGCTGCTTTGATGTTGGACAGGGTGCGCGCAAGTCTCAGGGAGAGATGAAACGCCCGGCCGATCACCGGCCACACCACGAAAGCGGGCATCGTTCTCCTGAATGGATCCGGTTGGCGAGCATAGGGTCAAGTCCTTCGAT
The DNA here is from genome assembly GCA_900299075.1 of Chlorobi bacterium Chlorobi_1. Lineage (GTDB taxonomy): Bacteria > Bacteroidota > Chlorobiia > Chlorobiales > Chlorobiaceae > Chlorobaculum. The sequence goes on along the minus strand of OMIK01000063.1, from coordinate 976 downwards.
CGTGGGGTTATCGGGCCTTTACTGCTCTTCGGGCTGCCTGATGAGGATTTCGTGAGCAAGGCAGCGTCGCTCATAGGCGATAGTTACTCAAATTACCATCCCCATGCAACGGCCTGTGTCATTTATCATCACATAAGCACGATTGCAGGGATCGGCATACGAGGTGCCGGAGGCTCAGGAATCCCTGGGAAGCCGGCCGTTCCAGCAGCGGAGGCGCTCCTTTTCGAGCATCACGGCGCAGTAGTTGCACATGGTGCAGCGCGAGGACTCCTGACGGCCCTCCTCGTATTTCCGGATGAGGTCGGGCTCGATGATGAAGGGCCTCGACATCGAAATGAAATCGGCGATGCCGTCGTCCAGCACTGCACGGGCCTCTCCGAGCGAGTGGATGCCGCCGACGGCGACCACCGGCATCGTGACCGCCTGCCTGACGGCACGTGCGGCTTCGAGGTTGTAGCCGTGGTAAGGTTTCGGACTGGCCGGCCAGAACAGGGGCAGCACCGGGGCGAGTGCCGGCCTGAGGAGCCTGGGGACGGAGGCGAACTTGAAGCTGGCGGCCATCGCCGCTTCGACGGGAAGGGTCGGGCCACGCATGATCGCAAGCCCTTCGCCGATCGTGCCGGATGAGAGCTCGACCGCCACGCATCCGAGCGCTTCGAGCCATCGGGCAATCCTTACCGCTTCAGGAATCCGCATGCCGCGCGGCATGCCGTCATAACCGTTCATCCTCACCAGCACCGGGTAGTCGCCGAGGCGCTGCCGGATGCCCTTCATGATCTCCGAGACGATCCGGAAACGGTTCTCGAGGATGCCACCCCAGCGGTCCCGCCTCCTGTTGGTATGGCCGGAGAGGAACTCCGCAAGCAGGTAGCCGTGCGCCAGGTGCAGCTGCACCCCGTCGAAGCCTGCCGCCTGCGCCCTTGCCGCAGCGGCGACGAAGGCGTCGATGATTTCGGCGATGCCGGCCTCCGTCAGC
>OMIK01000062.1 GCA_900299075.1 Chlorobi bacterium Chlorobi_1 | reverse complement strand
CCGCCGGAGAGTTCGGAGGGCAGGTGGTCGAACCGGGCTTTGAGGCCGAAGCTTTCGAGCAGGCCTGCCGCCCGCTCCTTGGCCGGCCTGAGCTTGCCGGTGGAGATGAACTCGGCCATGGCCACGTTCTCCAGGGCCGTGAAATCGGAGAGCAGGTGGTGGAACTGGAACACGAAGCCGATCTTCCGGTTTCTGAACCGGGCCAGCTCTTTTTTCGACAGCAGGCACTCGCTGTCGCTGAAGATCCGCTTTCCTTCGAAGAGCAGCTCCCCGCCATCCGGCAGGTCGAGCGTCCCCAGCAGGTTCAGGAGGGTGGTTTTGCCGCTGCCCGATGCGCCGATGATCGTCACCAGCTCGCCCGGCCCGACCGTGAGGTCGATCCCCTTCAGGATAGGGAGGGGCGGCTGGCCCGGCAGCGCGTAGGACTTGATGAGCTTCCTCGCTTCGAGCATATCAGGCGGGCCTCACCTGGCCGTTGCCGTTGATAAGCCACTTGTAGCTGCAGAGCTCCTTCAGGGCCATCGGGCCGCGGGCGTGCAGCTTCTGGGTGCTGATGCCGATCTCCGCGCCGAGGCCGAACTGCGCCCCGTCGGTGAAGGCGGTCGAGGTGTTCGCATAGACTGCGGCGGCGTCCACCCGCTTCATGAAGGTGTCGATTACGGGCTGCTCTTCGGCGATGACCGCCTCGCTGTGCTTCGAACTGTGGTGCGCGATGTGCTCCAGCGCCTCTTCGAGGCTGTCGACCGTCCTGACCGACAGCTTCAGCGAGAGGAACTCCGTGCCGAAGTGCTCGGGGCTTGCCATGTCGAGCAGCTCCTCGGGGTAGCGCCCGGAGAGGGTGAAAAAGGCCTGCTCGTCGGCATAGAGCTTCACGCGCTTCTCCTTGAGCGGCTCCACCAGGGCCGGCAGATCCTCGAGCCGGTCACTGTGCACGATCAGCGTGTCGAGGGCGTTGCAGACGCTCGGGCGCCTCGTCTTGGCGTTGAAGACGATCGCCTTGCCCTTCTCGAGGTCCCCGCTCCGGTCGAAGTAGGTATGCACGATGCCGGCGCCGGTCTCGATCACCGGTACCGTGGAATGCTTGCGCGCGAAATCGATCAGCTGCTGGCTTCCCCTGGGGATGATCACGTCGATGAATCCGACCGCGTTCAGCATGATGTGCGCCGCCTCCCGTTCGGCGGGGAGCAGGTAGAGCATGTCGGGATCGAGCCCGCGGTCGGCGAGCACCTGCCGGATCAGCTCGACGATGGCCACGTTCGAGCTGGCGGCATCGCTTCCCCCCTTGAGCACGGTGGCGTTGCCCGACTTCAGGCAGAGGGAGAAGACGTCGAAGGTCACGTTGGGGCGCGACTCGTAGATGATGCCGACCACGCCCAGCGGTACGGTCACCTTCTTCAGCCCGAGCCCGTTCGGCAGCGTCCGCTCCTCGAGCACCTGGTCGAGGGGTGAGGGGAGCGCTGCCACGTTCCTGATGTCCGAAGCGATCGCCTCCAGGCGGGCTTCGTTCAGCAGCAGCCGGTCGTAGCGCGGGTCGGCGGGATCCATCCGTTCGAGGTCCTCGCGGTTGGCGGCGAGGATCGATCCTGCGGCGCCGGGGATCCTGTCGGCGAGCTCCCGGAGCATCCCGTTGATCGCCTCCGTATCGAGGGCGACGATCCTGCGGCTGGCTTTCTGTACCGCCTTCAGGCGTTCGACGATGGCTTCGTGGTCGGTCATGGCGTGCAACTCCTTCGGTGAGAATTGGTTATCGATGGTGAAAGCAAAGATAGTCAATAATTGCGCCACCGCCACCATGCCCTGGCAGCTTGGAGATCTTCCGAACCGCCGCGACAAATGCCTCTTTGTGATATATGTTATTTTATGTTCGCAAGAAATACGGTATATAGTTATTGTGTCCCGGCTGGCATCCCTTGTTCCCCAAGATCACGGAAGGCGGCCACACCCTGTCGAAGGATTGCCATGCCCCACGGCGTGAAAACTTCATCAGACAGTCCCCCAATGTCGCTCGCAACGAGGCTCAAACCGGCTGGCTCCACGGGGTTCGGAGCCGACTCAACCGCGGAACAGGTCTCCGAAGGCCTTTCCCTGAAAGGAAAAACCATTCTCGTCACCGGCTGCACCTCGGGGCTCGGCCTCGAAACCTGCCGTGTGCTGTCGCTGCGTGGCGCCGATGTGATCGGTGCCGGACGGAGCCGTCCGGGTGCCGAGATGGCCTGTTCAGGACTTCCGAAAGCGGGGGTGGGCATGGGGTGCGACCTGTCGGACCCTCGATCGGTGAGGGGGTGTGTCGCAAGGATACAATCATTGGGGTTTCGACTCGACGCCATCATCTGCAACGCAGGGATCCTGGGTACGCCGACCCTCCATCGGACACACGGTTACGAGCTGCAGTTCTTCACCAACCACATCGGCCATTTCATGCTGGTCCTGGGCTTGTTCGACCAGCTCGCCCCGGACGCGCGTATCGTGGCGGTGAGCAGTGCGTACCACAGGTTTGCACCTCGAGAAGGGATCCGATTCGACAACCTGAGCGGCAGGCGCGGCTACAACGCCTGGAGCGCCTACGGCCAGTCAAAACTGGCCAACATCCTCTTCGCCAGCGAGTTCCAGCGCCGCTACGGCGCCTCGGGAAAAACAGCCTATTCGGTTCATCCCGGCCTCATTCCAACCAACCTTGCCCGGCGCTCGTCATCCGGTGCGAAGTTTTTCCTCAGGATTATCGCCCCGCTTTTCCTGAAAAATGTCCAGCAGGGTGCAGCCACCCAGCTTTTCGCCGCCGTCCATCCGGATGCGGTTGCCCTTGCCGGGCACTACCTTGCCGACGTCAACGTTGCGAAACCCGGCAGGAGCGCCAACGATCCTGGACTGGCGAGGAGGCTGTGGGAGTTTTCCGAAGAGCTCGTCCATGAGTTGTGATCGGCCGAATCTCTCTTTCAATGCGCCCCCGGCAACGCCGAACGTTTCATGGCCGCGCATCCTCCCTTTGCGTAGCAATGCTGCTGATGAGTACACCGCCCAGGCGTTCAAGCCAGCGCCACAAAACATGCCTCTGGCAACCAGGATTAAACCAGCCGGGCCCCCGGGGCCGGTCGGCGACCGGGGTTTCCCGGCCTTACCACATGTAGCCGATCTTGAAGCGGTAGGAGGTGTCCCAGGCGGTGGTTTCGGGAGGGGCGTCGCTGTTGAAGGTGGTTTTGACCTCGGCGCTCGTGTACATGCCGCTGGCGACGGGGAATTTCAGCCCGGTCCAGGTGTCGATGGAGATCCCGGCCCCGGAAGTGAGGCTGGCGAGGCCGCGGTTGCGATGGTAGATTTCCAGCTTTTCCGGAATGATGAAGTGGCTGAGCTCCATCCGCCAGGATTCGGCAAGGAAGGTGTCGACGGGCTTGAATCGGTAGTTGTCCGATGCGTATTCGAAGCCGGTTTCGGCATTGAGCCTGGTTCGCGAGGTTTCTATCAGGCGTATGCCTGCATAGGGGCCGATGGTCCATCGGAGGATGAGGTTGGTCATCCGGTCTGACCTGCATGAGGACCTTTCGCCGAAGTAGAACTGTTTCGAGGCCTTGTTGTCGTAAGCGGTTTCAGCCGACCAGTTGTCCGCGGCCACCTCGTTCCCGCTCTGGCTGTACTGGAATTCGCCACCGAGGCGGATCCGGTGCTGCCGCTTTTTCCATTCGATCCTGCCCCTCAGGTCGCTCAGGTCGTCATGCGTGTTGCCCCGATCGAGTTTGAGTGCGACGTCGAGCTCCCCGTTGATCTTGGCGGCATGGCCGAGTTCCCAGTCGGCCGGGTTGAGCTGCGTGACGTTCGCCAGCGCTTCGCGCCTGCCGTCGAGGAGCAGCGCCCCACCCTCCTTTTTCAGTGATCGCACGACCACCACCTCGTCTCCGGTGAGCCTGACGCCGATCGTCCCCTCCGAACAGATTTCCCGCACCTGCGCCCAGCTGGCCTTGACACTTCCAGCGTAACCGGTCACCAGTTCGAGCACGCCATCGTTCATATGGACGAGATGGCCGGTCAGCCGGTCACCATTCTCCATGACGACTGTTTCGGCGGCCTGGGAGGCGGACGGTGCGACGAGGAGCAGGAGGAGGGCGGTGAGGTGGGCAGGGGAGTTGCGGGGATGCATGGGGTTCAGCGGGTGTTCGGGTGACGGCTTCTTGCAAGGCGGTGGAATATAGCTGTTGCGGCCCGGAGCGCCAACTCCGGCCGTCACCCGGTGAATG
>OMIK01000061.1 GCA_900299075.1 Chlorobi bacterium Chlorobi_1 | reverse complement strand
TCGATGGGCAACGACACCCCGCTGGCCGTGCTGTCGAACAAGCCGAGGCTGCTCTACGACTACTTCAAGCAGCTCTTCGCCCAGGTGACCAACCCCCCGATCGACTCGATCAGGGAGGAGATCGTCACTTCGACCACCGTAATGCTCGGCACCGAGGGCAACCTGCTCGAACCCGACGCGCTGAACTGCCGCCGCGTCAGGATCCCGCATCCGATCCTCACCGACGAGGATCTCGAGAAGATCCGCGGCATCGACAAGCCCGGCTCCAAGGCCGTCACGCTCCCGATCTTCTATGATGTCGAGAAGGGCGGCAAGGGCATCGAGAGCACCATGCAGGACCTCTACCGCCAGGCCGAGAAGGCTGTGGCTCAGGGGGTCAACATCATCATCCTTTCCGACAAGGGGGAACTGGAGAAGTCCCGCGCACCGATCCCGGCGCTGCTGGCGGTCTCCGGCTTCCACCACTTCCTGATCAACGCCGGCCTGCGCACCAAGGTGGGCCTGATCGTCGAGTCGGGCGAGCCCCGCACGGTGCACCACTTCGCCATGCTCATCGGCTACGGCGCAGGCGCGATCAACCCGTACCTGGCCATCGAGACCGTCGTGCAGCAGGTGCAGGACGGCCGCATCAAGTACGATGAGCAGAAGGCGGTCAAGAACTATGTCAAGGCGATCGTGAAAGGGGTGGTCAAGACCATGGCCAAGATGGGCATCTCGACCGTCCAGAGCTACCGCGGCGCGCAGATCTTCGAAGCCGTGGGCCTCAATACCCAGCTGGTCGACACCTACTTCACCCGGACCGCCTCAAGGATCGAGGGGATCGGCATCGAGACGGTGGCCGAAGAGGTGCGCAAGCGCCACGAGGCGGCCTTCCCGCCCAGCGGCAACAAGGTCGACCGCGGCCTCGAGGCCGGCGGCGACCGCAAGTGGCGCCATGGCGGCGAGTTCCACCTGTTCAACCCGGAGTCCATCCACCTCTTGCAGCACTCCTGCCGCACGGGTAACTACGACGAGTTCAAGAAGTACGAGCAGCTCATCGACGACCAGAGCGAGCACTACTGCACGATCCGCGGCCTGATGGAGATCAGGTTCGCCGAAAAGCCGATCTCCATCGACGAGGTCGAGCCGGTCGATGCGATCGTGAAGCGCTTCAAGACGGGCGCCATGTCCTATGGCTCTATCAGCAAGGAGTCGCACGAGACGCTGGCCATCGCCATGAACCGCCTCGGCGGCAAGAGCAATACCGGCGAAGGCGGCGAGGACCCGGACCGCTTCACCCCTGATGCCAACGGCGACTCGCGCATGTCCAAGATCAAGCAGGTCGCATCCGGCCGCTTCGGCGTCACCAGCGAGTACCTGACCAACGCCGAGGAGATCCAGATCAAGATGGCCCAGGGCGCCAAGCCCGGCGAGGGCGGCCAGCTTCCCGGCACCAAGGTCTATCCGTGGGTTGCCAAGACCCGCCATTCGACCCCCGGCGTCGGCCTGATTTCGCCTCCGCCGCATCATGACATCTACTCGATCGAGGATCTCGCACAGCTGATCTTCGACCTGAAGAACGCCAACCCGTCGGCAAGGATCAACGTCAAGCTGGTTTCCACGGTCGGCGTCGGCACCATCGCCGCAGGCGTCGCCAAGGCGCATGCCGACGTGGTGCTCATCAGCGGCCATGACGGCGGTACCGGCGCATCCCCGGTCTCCAGCATCATGCATGCCGGCATGCCCTGGGAGCTCGGCCTTGCCGAGGCGCACCAGACGCTCATGCTCAACAACCTGCGCAGCAGGATCGTGGTCGAGGCCGACGGCCAGCTCAAGACCGCACGCGATATCGTCATCGCGGCCATGCTCGGCGCCGAGGAGTTCGGTTTCGCCACCACCGGCCTCGTGGTCATGGGGTGCATCATGATGCGCTGCTGCCAGGACGACTCCTGCCCGGTCGGCATCGCCACCCAGAATCCGAAGCTCCGCAAGAACTTCAAGGGCAAGCCGGAGCACGTCGAGAACTTCATGCGCTTCCTCGCCGAGGGGGTCAGGGAGTATATGGCGAAGCTGGGCATCCGCAGGCTGGACGACCTGGTCGGCCGCACGGACCTGCTCACCATGGCCCGCTCCATCAGCCACTGGAAGGCCAAGGGCGTGGATCTCTCCAAGATCCTGCACCAGGTCGAGACCGGCGAGAACGATACCCCGTACTGCACGACCTCGCAGGAGCACGGCATCGAGGAGAGCCTCGACATGACCACCCTGATGAAGATCTGCGAGCCGGCCATCAAGCGCGGCGAGAAGGTGAACACCACCCTGCCGATCAAGAACATCAACCGCGTCGCCGGCACCATCATCGGCCATGCGGTCACGAAGGCTTACGGCAGTGCAGGGCTTCCGGACGACACGATCCACCTGAAGTTCATGGGCTCCGCCGGCCAGAGCCTCGGCGCCTTCATGCCGAAGGGGATGACCATCGAGCTCGTTGGCGATGCGAACGACTATATCGGCAAGGGGCTCTCGGGCGGCAGGATCATCACCTATCCGCCGAAATCCTCGACATTCGTGCCTGAGGAGAACATCATCGTCGGCAACGTCGCCCTCTACGGCGCAACCTCCGGTGAGGCCTTCATCAACGGCATGGCCGGCGAGCGGTTCTGCGTCCGCAACAGCGGCGCCGAGGCGGTCGTCGAGGGCGTGGGCGACCACGGCTGCGAGTACATGACCGGCGGCAAGGTAGTCATCCTCGGCAGGACCGGCAGGAACTTCGCTGCAGGCATGTCCGGCGGCGTGGTCTATGTCTACGATGTGGACGGCGCCTTCGCCGGCCGCTGCAACCTCGATATGGTGAGCCTCTCGCCGGTCGAGGCTGAAGAGGACCTCGCCTGGCTGAAGGAGCGGGTCGAACGCCACGTCGCCGCAACCGGCAGCGGGCTGGGAACGCGCATCCTCGGCGAGTGGGCCAATGCGTCGCAGCGCTTCGTCAAGGTGCTGCCGAACGACTACAAGCGGGCGATGGACGCCATGAAGGAGGTCGAGGCCCAGGGCCTGACCGGTGACGAGGCGGTCATGGCCGCATTCGAAAAGAACGTGCACGATCCGTCGCGCGTATCGGGGAACTAAACTGAGAGCATAGCCTGAACAAGCATTACCATGGGTAAAATCAAAGGATTTATGGAGTACCAGAGGAGCATCCCGGGAGACCGGGAGCCTCTGGCGAGAATCAGGGACTGGAATGAGTTCCACGACGAGATGCCGGCGGAGCAGCTCTGCCTGCAGGGTGCCCGCTGCATGGACTGCGGCACGCCGTTCTGCCACTCGGGCATCATGCTCGGCGGCATGACCACCGGCTGCCCGATCCACAACCTCATCCCCGAGTGGAACGACCACGTCTACCGCGGCTTCTGGCGCGACGCGTACGACCGCCTCATGAAGACCAACAACTTCCCGGAGTTCACCGGCAGGGTCTGCCCGGCTCCGTGCGAAGGCTCCTGCGTGCTCGGCATCATCGAGCCGCCGGTCACCATCAAGAACATCGAGTGCTCGATCATCGAGCACGCCTTCAGCGAAGGGTGGGTCGAACCCAAGCAGATCGCCGTCAGGACCGGCAGGAAGGTTGCGGTCGTCGGCTCAGGCCCGTCGGGCCTCGCCTGCGCCGACCAGCTCAACAAGGCCGGCCATTCGGTCACGGTCTTCGAGCGTGACGACCGCATCGGCGGCCTGCTCATGTACGGCATCCCGAACATGAAGCTCGACAAGCAGAAGGTCGTCCAGCGCCGCGTCGACATCATGAAGCAGGAGGGCGTAGAGTTCGTCGTGAACGCCGAGGTGGGCGTGAACTGCCCGGCAGACAAACTGCTCGCCGACTTCGACGCCGTCGTGCTCTGCACCGGCGCCACCAACCCTCGCGACCTCAATGCCGACGGCCGCGAACTCGGCGGCATCCATTTCGCCATGGAGTTCCTCCGCTCCAGCACCAAATCGGTGCTCGACGGCACCGAACCGGCACTCTCCGCGAAGGGGAAGAACGTCGTGGTGATCGGCGGCGGCGATACCGGTACCGACTGCGTCGCGACCTCGCTGCGCCAGGGTTGCACGAGCGTCGTCCAGCTCGAAATCATGCCCCAGCCCCCGCTCCAGCGCCAGGAGGACAATCCGTGGCCCGAGTGGCCCAAGGTCCTCAAGGTCGACTACGGACAGGAGGAGGCGGCTGCCGTGCAGGGCAAGGACCCGCGCCGCTACCTGATGATGACCAAGAAGTTCATCGGCCATGACGGCCAGCTCACCTCGGTCGAGGTCTCGAAGGTCGACTGGGTCAGGCAGGACGGCCGCTTCATCCCCATGCCGGTCGCCGGCAGCGAGGAGATCATCCCGGCCGACCTCGTGCTGCTCGCCATGGGCTTCCTCGGGCCGGAAGAGAAGGCCCTCAAGGCGCTCAATGTCGAACAGGACTCGAGGAGCAACATCAAGGCCGACGAGAAGAGCTACCGGACCAGCGCCGAGAAGGTGTTCGCGGCAGGCGATGCCCGCCGTGGCCAGAGCCTCGTCGTCTGGGCCATCAACGAAGGGCGTGCGGCCGCAAGGGAGTGCGACCGCTTCCTGATGGGCGCGACGAACCTGCCCTGAACGAATCGGCACCGTCCGATGTTTACACGTTGTCACCTCCGGGCACCACGGCTCCGGAGGCGGCATGCATGCATATGCCCGAACCAACGCCACCAACCGCTATGGAACAGCAACAACTGAGGGATCTGCTCGAAACCCTGCACCAAGAGCTCGAACAGGTCGGCCAGGTCGACGAGAAGACCGCTGAAGTGCTCACCACTCTCAAGGAGGA
>OMIK01000060.1 GCA_900299075.1 Chlorobi bacterium Chlorobi_1 | reverse complement strand
CCGAGATACCCTTGCCTGAGATATCGCCGACCGCGAAGGCACTCATGCCTCCCGGCAGCACGAAATGGTCGTAGAAGTCGCCGCCGACCTCCTGCGCCGGTATGGAGAGGCTGAAATGGCTGCCGCCAAGAAGCTTCATCGGCTCGGGAAGGACGGCTGCCTGGATGGTGTGGGCGAGCGCCAGCTCGGTCGACAGACGCTGCTGGCTCCTGGCCAGCTCCTCGCGCTTCGTGATTGAGCGGTTCAGCTCCTCCACCATGCCGTTGCAAGCATCGATGACATCAGCGGTCTCGTCGCGGGTCGCTGGGGTATTCGGTATAGGATCGAAATTGCCCTCCTTCACCTTTTTCACGCCTTCACGAAGGAGGACCAGGTTCCTCGTCGCGATGCCGGCGCTCCAGCGGAACAGGAGGCCGATTCCGGCGATACAGAGCAATCCTGACATGACAGTGAGGCCGGTAAACAGCCACTCCGCCTTGGCGAACTGGTTCAGGGGAAAAACATACAGAAAGATGAGAGAAAGGCCCGGTACCCGCTTGTAGACGAAGAAGGAGCGCTCTTTTCCGAAGGGGTCTTCGGCTTCGAAAGAGCCCGTCTCCAGTGAGGAGTTGCTGAGCCCCGGATAACGGCGCGCAGCACCCGGCTTCGAATCAGCAAGGTTTTTGGTTCCTGTGGCCGTGGCCGCGCCATCCGGGATGCCGACAGCGGAGGAAGCAAGGATGCGCTGTGCGGAGTCAAGGACATAGAGACGGCATTTGGCATGCATCTCGACAGCCGCCATCCGCTTGAGGAAGGTCTCGATGCGGACATCGACGGCTACCACGCCATCGAACGCTGCCTTTCCGGCTTCGATACGGTTGATCGGCAGGATGCAGGTGACCACGGCATGGTTTCCTGTTTCAGGGGAGGCATAAGGTGCGCTCCAGCTACCATCGATAGACGAAATGCCCGACTCCCTGGCAGGCAGGAACCAGTTGATGCCCGGCCCGTCGATCGCTTCGGGCAGGTAACGCAAGCGCTCCCGGACCATCTTGCCCCCCCCCTCGGAGCGGACATAAAACGCACGCGCATTATCCGGGTTGAACCTGCTGTCCTGCTCGAACGCCAGCCTGAGTCCGCTGGCGTTCGGAAGGCGCTGGAGAGACTCCTCCATGACATCGTACCATGACTGGGAACCGGCAGGTTTCCACATCTGCACCAGGTCGGAAACCGACAGCAGCTCCTGCTTGACCGCGTAGAGATCTGCCGTGGCTTTCACGAAGGAGGCCTCAAGCCGATCCTGCAGCTCATGCTCCTGGCGATCGACGATCGCCATTTGCCCGAGCCAGACGATCACCGGCGCGGCCAGCATGAACACCGCACCGGCGCAGATCAGGGCGATGACCGTGAATCGCTCCCGGAGCATCCGCGGGAAAAAGCCGTGCAGGTTCATCAGGAATACCCCGGATTACCAGCCGTAACGCCTGAGGCCGTGCTCGAGAACCTCGACAATCTTCTGGCCGCACAATTCCGAGTCGCCGGTGGTTCGTGCCGTGATGATCGGATAGTCCACGATCACCGAATACCTCTTGCCGACGTTGCCGATGAACTGCCCGTCGGGCCCGACCGCATCCTTCAGGATGAACTCGAGCTGGTAGGGCGCCCCCTGGAAGCCGTGGTCGATCTTCATGTAGCCATGCCCGTCGTTGTAGTCGAAGGCGAGGGGATGGCCTGTGACCCTCTTCCCGAACACGATGCTCCTTTCGGTGATTTCATCCCGGGTGAAGGCAAGGACGGCGACACCGTAGCATTCGCCCGCCACCGGCTTGCCGGCCTTGAGGAAGAGGCGGATCAGGTCGTGCAGCCGCTTGTTGTTGGCCATATCGAGGATGGGGCCGGAGCCGCCGACAAGGACCAGGGCGTCGTACTTCCTGATGTCGCCGGCAATCTTATCGAGCGCCGCATTGTAGGCGAAAAGCTCGTCAAGGTACTTCGGCGAGCTGAAGTAGGGTTTCGAGGGCAGCCATGCCGTGAGGTTGAGCGGCTTGTCGAGCCTGGTGGAGGCCTCGATCCTGCGGACCTTGTCGGCCATTTCGGGCGTGGTAACCGTGCGTCCGAGGGGCGGGTCGACATAGGTCGGGTCCATGCTGGGCGTGAGGGCAACAGGTTTCGTCCCCTTCGGCGTGGCGAAATCGATCCGGTAACCGGCTTTCTCGAGCACCTCCAGTGGGCCGATCAGCTCTTCACCCCAGTACCCGAACTCGGAGAGCACGAAAAGCACCCGTTTGTTGAGGTGACGCTCGGCGGCCGGGCGTTCGTCTGCCGAGGCCTGTCGGGCAGCAGCCGTTCCAAAAAGAATGAACAGCACGGCAATTCTGAATATCCTGGTTTTCATGGCACTCTACCTCCTGATTGAGATGTTGATGAATTGTTGACGCGGCAACGCTCCCCTATGGAGCAAGTTTGGTAACCGCATCTTCCGGCGTCGTGACGACGATGAAATAGGGAAGAAAACCGGTGATGGCGAGCGTGTCGCGCATGGTGTCGGTAAGCCTGCACAGCACCAGCCCCCCCTCAAGCTTGTTGACCTGCCTGACCACCAGCAGCAGCATTCGCAGGCCACTGCTCGCCAGGTAGGTGACCCCGCCGAAATCGAGCACAAGGTACTTCTTCCCCTCCTGGATCATCCTGCCCAGCCGCTCTTCCACCGAAGGGGTCGTGGAGGCGTCCAGCTTCCCGGACAGCTCGACGATGGTCGTATCCCCCTGGG